>JAHITG010000271.1 GCA_018817865.1 Spirochaetota bacterium | reverse complement strand
TTTTTAGGGACCGCCTTCCAGTTAAACTTAAGGCTCTCATCCGCAGGGATATCCTCCTTATCAAGATATCCGATACCGGCTACGGAACTTATATGGATCACCTTTTTTACCTTACAGTCCAGGCATGCTCTTAAAACATTCTCCGTGCCTGTGACATTGATCTTAAACAGTTTTTTTCTGTCCTTTCTATAGAACGAGACCAGTCCTGCTAAATGGTAAACGATATCTGCTTCGCAAAAATAATCCTTTATAGAGACGGGATCAGTAATATCAACATCATAATGGATGATCACATTTTTGTATTTATGTATATTTATATAAGGACAGGGGTTTTTCTTTTTATCAATAACAATTATACTGAAATCCCGTTTTTTGCTGTTATTCAACCTTTCGATAAGATGCTGCCCCAGGAATCCTGCACCGCCCGTAATAACTATTTTTTTGATTTTCATGAAGTTCAATTTAAGAAGAAAAAAAAGATAGTCAAATCAAATTTTTTATTGACGAATTTTTTAATAAGTATACATTTAGATATTACAATTTAAAATTAAGGAGAAAAAAATGCTCCGTAAAACATTGACTATAATACTTCTTTCGGCTTTTTTCTTTATTCATTGCGGTGATGATGATTATGAAGTTGATTATGATAAAGAAAAAGTTTTTTTCGGATATAAAAATGGAGTGATCGTATTCGAGAATAATCTTAATGTACCCGTTATTCTTGATAATATTAAAGTAAATGATAAAGAAATAATGAGTTTTATAAAATATGAAACCTGCGATTATGTGAAATACCGTGATGAAGTAGTAATTGATTATAAAGACAAAGCTAATCAGGTCATCCATCTGGAACATATCCTTCTGCCGGGCAAAAAGATTGAGTTCTCCCGTCAGTTAAAGAAAAAAGATGAGGCTGTATTAGAGATCTATCCTGTCAGTTATGCCTTTTTATCGGATAATGTTTATTTTAATCAGAGTACTAAAGATAAAGATAAAGAACGGTATAAGTTATATGGAAATGAAGAGATTAAAAAATTAGATATAAACGGGTTTAAAGATAAAAAAGATGTTGATACTATACAAGGGATCATGATCTTTGTGAAAGAATATGAGCAACTGGAAGATACATTTGAAGAACTTGAATTTGAAGTAGATTAAAGGTTGCGGAGTGAAAGAACATGTTTGAAGTGCTTTCCGTCAGAACCGGTCGAAAAAATGAAATTGTCGGTATTACCTCTTTGGTACAAAATATTGTTTCAAAGTCAAAAATAAAAAGCGGAGTATGTGTTATTTTTAATCCTCATACAACAGCCGCCATTACGATAAATGAAGATGCCGATCCATCCGTAAAAAGTGATATATTGAATGAATTGGAAAGAATGGTCCCTGAAAGCGGGCAATACTCTCATTCTGAAGGTAATTCCGATGCTCATATCAAAGCCTCTCTTATGGGAAGTGACAGGATCGTAATTATAAATGAGGGGAAACTTGCATTAGGGACATGGCAGGGCATCTTTTTCTGTGAATTTGATGGCCCCCGTTCCAGAAAAGTATATATCAAGGTGATCCCTGATTAGTTGAATTTATGGATTCAAAACAACGCACCCTCGGAAAGATCATTCAGGATATCATGAGTTCTGTCTTACTGGCATTATGTATTGCCGTGATCCTTCGTGTTTTTTTTATTGAAGCCTTTTTTATCCCATCATCTTCCATGGAAGATTCCTTTAAACCCGGAGACCAGATCCTTACGTGGAAATTTCTTTACAACCGGCATATTCCCTTCGTGAAGATCAGATTCCCTATCGGAGATTCCATTGATCGCGGGGATGTAATTGTTTTTAAATTAAAAGACAGGGATGACTGGTACATAAAAAGAGTGATCGGTTTACCGGGAGATATTGTACATCTTAAGGGAGACCAACTGATGATCAATGGAAAATTACTCAGGGAACTATATGTTAAGAATAAGGATAATATATTTTATCTGAATTCGATCTATGAAGTGCCGGAAAATAAAGTGTTTGTTCTCGGTGATAACAGGAATAACAGCGGTGACAGCAGAGAATTCGGATATGTTCCGACAGAGAGTATTATTGGAAAAGTGTTTTTTATTTATTATCCCTTTACGAGGGTGAAATTTTTTTAATGAGCAGATCTACCGTATACATTGTGTTTTTCTTGATAAGATCACTGAGATGCATTTGAATATCTTATATTTCAAATTGTATAAAATAAAAGATCATGGATCAGAAACTAAAAAGTGAAAAACAAAGATTAATGATGCTGATAATGGTATTTGCACTTCTCTTTTTTGTAATCATAGTACGACTTTTTAAATTGGCTATAATCGATAATATAATGAGGAAGGATGGGGGTAAAACATTAAGTATTTATGAGCGGGGAGAGATACTTGATGTTCAATATAAAAAACTGGCCTTAAGCATAAAAGTCTATTCTCTTTTCTGTAATCCTCAGGAAATAACCCATCTTGAAAATGATCAGGTAAATATGCTATCTTCTCTTTTAAATATTGACCGATCCAGGCTGGATGAAATATTTTCATCCAATAAGCGTTTTGTCTGGCTGAAAAGGCAGATCGATTACAAACTCCTGAAAAAAATACTGAATATGAATATAAAGGGGATCTATTATTTACGGGAGTTTAAACGGTTTTATCCTAATGGAAAGCTTTGCAGTAATGTTCTGGGAATTACCGGGGTGGATAATGTAGGCCTCGAAGGTTTGGAATTATATTATAATAAATACCTGAGTACAAAGATAGCAGGAGGTAAGGATGAAGAAAGTAAAAAACTTAACCTGGTCCTCTCTATTGATAAGAATATACAGTATATTGTTGAATATGAACTTAAGAAAGTCGTTGAAAAAACAAAAGCAAACGGCGGAATTGTCATAATTATGGAACCATCAACCGGATATATTGTTGCTATGGCGATGATCCCTGATTTTAATCCTAATTATTTTAATAAATTTTCTCAGGCTATAAGGAAAAACAGGGCTGTTTCCGATAACTTTGAACCGGGGTCTATATTCAAGATCTTTTCCACTGCTGCTGTTTATTCTGAGAAGGTTATCAGAGATTCTGACAGATTTATGTGTAAAGGGAGTATAATGATAGGGGAATCAAAGATCTCATGCTGGAAGAAACATGGTGAACTTGATTTTCATAAAGTTATAAAGGAGTCCTGTAATGTCGGCATGATCAGGGCCATTTTAAGAATTACCAGATATAATTTTTATAATTACCTGCGGAATTTCAATATGGGTAACTACACCGGGATAGATCTTCCGGGGGAGAGCAGGGGATATTTAAGGAGTCCTAAAGGAATGGGATTATTTTCCCAGGCTTCTGTTTCTTTAGGCCAGGAAGTAGGTGCGACAGCAATTCAGATCATAACAGGGGCCTGCTCGATCTATAATGACGGAAAGCTGATGGAACCGAAACTGGTAAGGGCTGTTATTCAGGATGACGGAACAATTGTTAAAAAATTTGATCCGGTCATTATTCGTCAGGCAGTTTTGCCTAATACAGCCAGGCGGATAAGGGAGGATCTGAAAGGAGTTGTAGAAGAAGGCGGTACCGGGCAGCTGGCTTACATAAGGAATTTTCCGATCAGCGGTAAAACAGGGACGGGCCAGATCTATAACAAAAAATTAAAGAAGTATGATAAAACAAAAATAAACAGTTCTTTTATAGGATTTTTTCCGGCTGAAAAAGCGAAGTATGGTATTCTGGTTACGATCAATCAGCCAAATACTCCCGATAAATCGGGGGGTATGGTGGCAGCTCCGCTTTTTAAGAGTATTGTTGAAAAAGTGATCTCCTACAAGGGAATCCCCAATAAAAATATTCTTTCCACTCCCATGGAAAAGGATATCTTTAATCAATCCAGTGACAGTATAAAGGTGAAAGATCTGCATTCTCTTCCTGATCTGAAAGGGAAGAATATGCGTGAAGTGATACAGTTACTAAAGTTATATAAAGTAAAGATGAATCTTATTGGAAGCGGGATATCCTATAAACAGTCGCCAAACAAAGGGGCGAAGATACATGAAGGTATGCTCATTTCAGTATGGTTCAAGGAGCCCTGAAAGACCCGGATCATTTTCTGTTATGATCAATAATTGAACCAGTACTCCCTTAAATAATAAATCCAATGACCTTATATTTGTTGTCCTCTTTTATTATGTTGATCTCAATGATCTTATCATTATGGATCTTTCCCTCTTTTTCATATGATGCCTTAAACCTGATATAATAGAGTTTTTCTTTGATCGTTTTATTATCGTATTTTGTTTCTACTCCATATTCATTGATAAGCTTGAAATTGATCAGCCTTAATTTGTGGTTCAGGAACTGATGCAGGTTATGCCCGGTTATCATTAAAATGTATTTTGATATGGATATTTTTTCCATCATCATGTCATCACACAATTGCATTATCTTTGTCTTTTCCAGAGGGAGCAGTTTTACTTCCGGGCAGATCATATTCTGTACGGTTTTGGCTTTTTTATTGATCATCTGGTCCAGGAAATTTTTGCAGTACTCGATAATATCAGGTTTTACGGGTGTAATAGCTGAGAGAGATGAAATAAGGAGTAAAAAAAATAATAGGAGAATGCTGAATTTACGCATCTAATCTGATAGTATAGCGTGATTTTTAATTTTTTCAACTTTTTTTTGAAATAATTTTTATCTTTGTTAGAATATATCGGTACAGGTCAGCAAATACAGTTATATTTTCACAGGAGGCAATATGAAACGGACACCATTATACGAAGAACATATAAGGAATAATGGAAGAATGATAGAGTTTTTTGGCTGGGAGCTTCCTGTTTATTATTCATCCATAAAAGAGGAAGCAATGGCAATCAGGCAGAAGGTCGGATTATTTGATGTTTCTCATATGGGTGAGATATTTGTTACGGGAGAGGATGCAGAGGAGTTTATTAATTATATCATAACCAACAGCACTTTTCAGAAAGAGGATCATTCTATTGTATACTCCCTTATGTGTGATAAAAAGGGTTTTGCCGTGGATGATCTGCTGGTCTATAAGTTTAATAAAAAGCATTTTTTACTGGTTGTGAATGCATCCAATGCAGACAAAGACCATAAATGGCTGCTTGAGAATAGAAAGGATTTCAATATTGATATTCAAAACAGGAGCAAAGAGTATGCCCTGATCGCTGTTCAGGGACCGCGCAGTATTGAACTTATAAACGGATTCTTTCCTATTGATGTGGCCGCATTGAAGTACTACTGGTTTGCAGAGAGTACCTTTAATGATAATGACTGCCTGATATCAAGGACCGGTTATACGGGAGAGCAGGGGTTTGAGCTTTTAATACACAGGGACCATGCAGTCCGGGCCTGGAATGCACTATTAGATAAAGGTAAAAACCATGGAATTTTGCCCTGCGGCCTCGGTGCAAGGGATCTCTTAAGAATTGAAGTGGGGTTCCCTTTATACGGCCATGAGTTGAATGAAAAGATCAACCCGATTGAAGCTAATCTCGGGTGGGTAATAAAACTGGATAAGGAGTGTGACTTTATAGGGAAAGAAAACTTAAAGGAATTCAAGGAGAAATTATCAAGAAAACGGATCGGCTTTATAATGGATCGATCCAAGATCGCCCGGGAGGATTCTGTAATAATGGATCAGGAAGAGCATCGAATCGGATCCGTAACCAGTGGTACCTTCTCATTTTGTTTAAAGAGATCCATTGGAATGGGAATAATAGAAAAAAAATATATTGACATTGGAAAATTAAAAATTAATATAGGTGAAAAAATTTTTACAGCAGAAATTACGCATCTGCCATTTGTTAAGATCAAGAATTGAAGTTGGATTTATAAAATTTAATATTAATGAGGTGATGTTATGGTAGAAGTACAGGATTCCCTTTTATATGCTCCTTCACACGAATGGATTAGGATTGAAGGAGATATAGGGATTATTGGTATTACGGATTTTGCACAGTCACAGCTCGGAGATATTGTATATATCGAATTACCTGAAACAGACGAAAATATCTTTATGAACAGTGCTTTCGGTTCTATAGAATCCGTAAAAACTGTTTCTGAACTTATAGCTCCTGTTAATGGGAATATTATTGAGACGAATGAGGAGCTGGCTGCTTCTCCCGAACTGATAAATAAAGACCCCTATAATAATGGATGGTTGATAAAGATCAAGATCGAAGATAAGAAACAGATCGAAGGACTTCTTTCTCCGGGGGATTATGAAGATATGATATCTGGCGGAAATGAATAATGGATTTTATTCCGGATATAAAAGATGATATTGAACAATTAAGATCATTCTTAAATATCCAGGATGTTAATGACCTTTTAAAGATAGATCCGCTGATCTATCTGAAAAAATTCGAGAGCCATTCAATACTTCCTGAAGGTTTATCCGAAAAAGAAGTAATGAATGAGGCTTCTCTTCTTCAGAATAAGAACAGATCTATCGAATACTATATCGGCGGTGGGATCTACCATCATTATATACCCGCCATGGTAGATGAGATCTCTTCCCGAAGTGAATTCTATACTTCTTATACACCATATCAGCCTGAGTTGAGCCAGGGTTATCTGCAGGCCATGTTCGAGTATCAGTCTGTCATAAGCCGGTTGACTTCAATGGAAGTATCAAACAGTTCCCTGTATGATGGAGCTACTGCTTTGGTAGAAGCAGTCAATATGGCTTTTAACATTACAAGAAAGAATGAGATCATCATTCCATCAAATATTAATCCGCATTATTTAAATGTTCTTAAAACATACAATATCTCAAACAGGTTCCAATTGAATTTTGTTCCCACCCCTGAGGGAATTGTTTCTGCGGATGATATCCGGACCCGAATATCAGATAATACTGCTGCTGTTGTATTGCAGAATCCCAATTTTTTCGGTCTTGTCGAGGACGTGAACAGTATCTCGCGGCTGGTAAAAGAGAAAGGTGCTCTTTTAATTGCTGTTTTTTATCCTCTATCCCTGGGATTATTAAAAAGTCCCGGAGATTATGATACGGATATAGCTATTGGTGAAGGACAATCACTCGGATTGTATCCGTCATTCGGAGGACCGCTTTTAGGGATCATTGCAACAAAAAAGAAATATATGAGGAAACTACCGGGAAGACTGGTGGGGATGACAAATGATAGTGATGATAATAAAGGTTTTGTACTGACACTCCAGGCAAGGGAACAGCATATCAGGAGGAAAATGGCTTTTTCAAATATATGCTCTAACCAGGCCTTATGTGCTTTACGAAGCCTTCTGTACTGCAGTGCTATGGGTGAAGAAGGCTTAAGGAACGTTGCTTTGATCAATTATTCCAGGGCCCATAAGGTTGCCAGGCTGATCACGGATAAAAAAATTGCAAAATTAAAATTTAACCTGCCCTTTTTTAACGAGTTCGTGCTGGAGTTCTCTTCTGAAAAAGAGATGAGCAGGTTCAGGAATTATCTTAAAAAACAGAATGTACTGTTCGGATTACCACTTATTAAATATTATAAGGAATATAATAAAGATTTACTGGTGAGCACCACTGAGATGAACGATACAGACAGATTGAAAGATCTGATCGTTCAATTCAAATAAAGATGTAATTATGGAAAAGTTTATATTCGAATATAAGGAAAAAAGCGAATTGTACCTGAAGAAGGAAGAAGGAGACGGGAAAGTGGAAATAAGTAAAGATCTCCTTCAAAAAAAAGAGCTGGGACTTCCAAACATCTCCGAAGGAACGCTGGTCAGGCATTTTACAAACCTGTCCAGGAATAACTTTGGTGTTGACAACGGGTTTTATCCGTTAGGCTCGTGTACCATGAAATATAATCCCAAAGTAAACGAGAAGATAGCAGGAAATGATAAATTTTTAAATTCACATCCTCTGATGGATGAGGAATATTTTCAGGGGAACCTGGAATTGCTGTATAATATGGGAGAGATGCTGAAGAGTATTTCCGGGATGGCCGGTATCACCTTCCAGCCTGCAGCAGGAGCCCATGGTGAAGTAACAGGGATCATGCTTATCCGGGCATATCATAATTTCAAGAAAGATACGAAAAGAAACAAAATAATTGTGCCTGATTCATCCCATGGAACAAATCCGGCTACGGCTGCCATAGCTGATTTTGAAGTTGTAGAGATACGGTCAAATAAGGATGGCCTTGTTGACCTGAATGCTCTGAAAAAAGTCCTGGGGCCTGACACGGCGGCGCTGATGCTGACAAATCCCAATACCCTGGGACTGTTTGAGAAGGAGATATTAACGATCAGTAAAATGGTCCATGATGCCGGGGCTCTTCTCTATTATGACGGTGCAAATCTCAATCCGCTTTTAGGAAGGGTCAGGGTTGCTGATATGGGATTTGATGTTGTTCATTTTAACCTGCACAAGAGTTTTTCCACTCCTCACGGCGGCGGAGGGCCGGGGTCCGGACCGGTAGGGGTTTCAAAGGACATTCTCCCTTTTCTGCCTGTTCCGATCATTAAGAAAGATAAGGATCTGTTTTCATTTAATTATGATCTTAAAAACAGTATCGGACATGTTCATTCATTTTATGGTAATTTTAATGTTATTGTAAGAGCATATTTTTATATATTGGAGCTGGGGATAGAGGGCTTAAGGAAGGTGAGTGAAAAAGCGATCCTTAATGCCAATTATTTAAAAGAGAAATTGAAAAAATATCTGGAATTACCGTATAAAAGCAATTGTCTGCACGAATTTGTCCTTTCAGGCGAAAAATTAAAAGCATTCGGTCTGCATACGACTGATCTGGCAAAGCGTCTGATCGATTACGGGTACCATCCTCCTACTATCTATTTTCCGTTGATCGTACCTGAAGCGATAATGATCGAACCGGTGGAGACGGAAACGAAAGAAGTGCTGGATAAATTTGCCCGGGACTTCGAAAAAATAATGAATGAAGCCTCCAGCCAGCCTGATCTTTTAAAAGAAGCTCCGCATAATACACCCGTAAAAAGGCTGGATGATGTAATGGCCGCAAGAAATCCGGTTTTAACTTTTGATGATTATGAATCTTCCAACAAATAAAATTTATTTGATTTTTCTTTTGATTCTCATATTTTTTAATTGCAGTAAAGGAATAAATGTCGATATTGAAAATAACAGGAAGTATATATATAAAAAAATGGACAGCAAACTCATCATCAATTTAAAGTCTAAAAAGGAGAAATCCCTGCCGATCAGTCTTGTGCTTCATAATCTGACAGATGATGCTACGGATATGCCTATTTTCAAGAAAAAGCTGACTGTTTTTCCGGGTAAGAACATTTTTATGATCAATTTACAGGAGATAGGATCGGGAAAATACGGTCTGCGTCTTTATTATAAGAAAGACCTGATCGATTACAGGATACTGGAGATATCGCCATAAGAGTCTCTTTAGGATCAGTAGGTTCTGGTATATATAATATAATGCTTTAATTCCTTTTATTTAAAAATACTGTGTTTGATATGTAGTTAAATACTTATTAAATAGAACCGGTTAAATTTATATAACACACCTAAAGGTGTGTTGCTGCATGATTTTTATAATAAAACAGGAACTGGAGCAAATAGGCATAAATATACCTTTTTAATTACCGAATAAAATTTCATGAAAAAAATAAATCTATATAATATTTCTATTGCTGATGTGGATTATGCCGAACTGCTGAAATTCTGTTTGCAAAGGATACGGAAGAAGGAAAAAACCTTCATAATTACTCTCAATTCAATAATGGTAATAAATTATTTATTTAATAAGAATTTCCGCAGTGCAGTGGATAAGGCCGATCTTGTCATTCCTGACGGGTATGGCATTATTCTGGCAGGTAAGATTTTTAAAAGACCCTTTAAAAACCATTTACCGGGAATTGATGTTACTTATAAACTTTTTGGAATGGCTTTTGAAAAAAAATTATCGGTCTTTTTACTGGGAAGTTCCTGGCCGACCATACAGACCGCCTATAAAAATATGATGAAGTGGTTTCCCCAGGTACGATTTCTGGGGAGATACAGCGGTTATTTTAACCGGGATGAGGAGGAGAAGATCATTCAGGGGATCAATAAGTTAAGACCCGATATACTGTTTGTAGGCATGGGAACGCCAAAACAGGAAGTATGGATCAATAATAATCTGAAAAAAATGAAGGTTAAGATCGTCATAGGTGTCGGGGGAAGCTTCGATGTCTTTTCCGGATTTAAAAAAAGGGCTCCTTTAAAATGGAGAAAGAAGCATCTTGAATGGTTATATCGCTGTCTTACTTCCCCCTCTAAATTTATAAATATATTTAAAATATTTTTCTACTTTATTATTATGTTATATTTCAAACTGTTTAAAGGATCAGTTAAAGGACGAATTATAAGGTCTCAAAGAGGTAGCCGCAAGCTTTAGCTTGCGTAATTCATTTAATATTTATAATTAATAAGAGCGCAGGCTGCACCCTTCGGGCACAAGCATCCTGCGACTACCTAACTTTATTTTTTCCCCCTCTATCTGATTCATACTCAAACTGTTTAAAAAATAGTTGACGAAATAAAATAGAGTACTATATTAATTAAACTAATGTGCGGAGGTAAGTATGTCAAAAGCCCAGGAAAATATTGAGAAAAAGGCCCTTTTGAAAAAAAGGGTGATCAAAGAGCATCTGACGGCGTTAGGATTTCTGACACCCAATATTACAGGATTTATGCTTTTCACCTTATTGCCGGTGCTGGCCTCCTTTATTCTTGCTTTTTCTCAATGGGATATTTTAACTCCGCCAAAATTTGCAGGATTTGCCAATTTTATTGAGCTGATGAAGGACAAGTTATTCTGGAAGTATTTTCTAAATACCCTCTTTTTTATGCTCGGTATTCCCTTCAGTATGGCCGTATCACTATCCCTGGCCATGTTGATGAACAACAAGCTTAAAGGTATTGTAATATTCCGTACGATCTATTTTTTACCGGTTGTATCTTCAATGGTTGCCGTTGCATTATTATGGCGCTGGATCTATAATCCTGATTTTGGCCTTTTAAACAGTTTCCTGAGAATGGTAGGGTTTAGGAATCCGCCTCAATGGCTCTCAAGTACGGTCTGGGCAAAACCTGCTATCATGCTCATGTGGATATGGAAAGGTGCAGGATATAATATGCTTTTATATCTGGCCGCGCTTCAGGGTATCCCTCAGCAGTTATATGAGGCTTCTTCCATTGATGGAGCTACCAGTGCTCAGAGATTCTGGCATATTACATTCCCTATGCTCAGTCCGACAAACTTTTTTATTATCATAATGGGTATTATCCAGGGCTTTCAGGCATTCGGAGAGATCTATGTTATGACGGGGGGAGGTCCTGCAGGATCTACTACCACGATCGTATACTATATCTATAATAATGCTTTTCAATGGTTCAAGATGGGTTATGCTTCGGCTATTGCATGGTTCTTGTTCCTGATGATCTTTGTAGCAACTCTTCTGCAATGGAAATATGCAGGAAGTAAAGTAGAGTATTCGGTAGGATAAATTATTTACAGGAGAAGAGCAGATGACAGTAGATTTAGATAGAAGGACTTCACAAAAGCATAGAACAGCTAAATTTTTAAAGGGTACGGTCCTTGTTTACCTGCTTTTAGCCCTGGGATCGGGTATAATGATTGCTCCATTTATATGGATGCTCTCCACCTCCTTTAAAGAAGCCGGAGCCGTCTTTTCTTATCCGCCGGAATTCATACCCAGATCGCAGATCATGGTAAAATATAATGATCTGGAGTACGGGCTCTTCAAGATAATGATAAATGGAAAAGAGGAAAAGGTCATTAAATTAAAAGTATTTAAAAATGATGCTGATGTAATGATCTATCAGGACAGCAGGATCATAGAGAGGACTCTGACCGTATCAGCAAGCGACTTGAAACCTTATAAGAAAGTTAAATTTTTATGGAAGAACTATATAGCTGCGTGGAATGCTGTTCCTTTCGGTAAATTTTTTATCAACAGTATCTTTGTCAGCATCTGTATTACTTTCGGACAGGTCTTTACCAGTTCTCTGGCCGCTTATGCTTTTGCCAGGCTGAATTTTAAATTCAGAGATCAGCTTTTTCTGGGGTATCTGGCTACTTTAATGATACCTTCTACTGTCACAATGATCCCGGTATTTATTCTTTTAAAGATGCTGGGATGGATCGATACCTATCAGGCACTTATTCTGCCCGGAATGTTCTCTGCTTATGGTACCTTTATGCTGAGGCAGTTTTTTTTAAGCATTCCAAAAGATCTGGAGGAGTCGGCTCATATTGACGGGGCTTCAAAATTCACGATTTACTGGAATATAATTTTACCGTTGTCAAAACCGGCTCTGGCTACTCTTACTACATTTGTCTTTATGTATGCATGGAATGATTTTATGTGGCCGTTAATTGTGACCAACTCAATGGAGATGAAGACCCTGCCGGTCGGTTTAGCCGCATTTCAGGGATTATACACAACGAACTGGACTCTGCTTATGGCCGCGACCGTTATTGTCCTTATCCCTGTCCTTCTGGTGTATATATTTAACCAGCGGTACTTTGTGAAGGGTATTGTTCTAAGCGGTCTGAAAGGGTAATTGGGTTGTCATCCCCGCTGAACAAGCTGTTGCAAATTAGAGGTTAATGTAATAAGGGGCTTTAGCCCCGCTAAAAATAAGCTATTTTCACTCCATAGACGGGCCTAAAGGCCCTTGCTACATTTTACGGTAGCATAAATATAAATTTCGGAGAGGGCGTAAGAGGGCGAAGTGCCCTTTAGGTAAATTTCGTGATTAGCAATACAAAAATGTTTGTATAGATACCGTATCACCTTGTCAATAAAAACTTTTATTTGGGGTCAGTTAAACTCTTGTGAAAAAGAAATAATGTAGCAACACACCTTTAGGTGTGTTATTTATTTTTAGTGAATTATATTATGATAAATCTTTTAACAGGCCTATATCCTGCGGGCACTGCTTCATTGAAGGCCCAAATACCCAGATAAAAAAATAGATTTCAGGAATATCATATGAAAAGATTTATAATATGCTTTCATTTAATATTATGCATTTCAATTGCTTTATGTTCTGGTCTGCCACTCTTTGCAACCATGAATCTTACAGGAAGTTTTAACAACTGGGATCCGGCAGATACAAATTTTCAAATGGCGCAAAAAAATGAAAAAGAATATGAAATAGTAAAATTATTCTTTAAAGGTTCAATAACATTCAAATTCAATGCAGATAAAAATTGGGATATTAATTTCGGGGCGGGTAAAAAGAACAGTTTACTTGAAAAGAAAGGAAAGGATATCACTTTTTTTATTCCAGAGGACGGTTATTACAGATTTAAAATAGATATTGATAAATTGAAATATTTAATAACTGAGGTTCCCCCCTTGGACCCGCTTCCAATTATTAAACATAAAAAGATCAATTTTGTTAATGAAAGCATTCAGCTGGATGCCAGTGAAAGCCTTATCAGAACGGGAGCAAAGGTAAGGTCGTATATATGGAAGCAGCCAAAACAGAATCCCGATAAGATATGTAACTGCCTTTTGAAGAATGCCGCGGTTGTAAGCTTCCGTTTAAGAAACCCGGGGACCTATACCTTTTATCTTTCAATAGATGACGGGGTACAGAGCCTTCCGCGCAGTATCCAATTTGATGTTGTTAACAAATACAGTCTCAGCGGCGATAAACCGTTTTCCCGGAGTATAGTGGAGTATAAGGGAAAGGGGATCTACGAATGGATCCTTTTTTCCGGCCAAACTTATGATCATAATTTGACACTTGTTCGAAATGATAAGGAGCCCGTCTATAAATCTATTCCTTTAAAGATGCTGAAAGGCCAGTATTATCTCTTCTCATATAATGAGCCGGACGGGCAATACTCGATCAGGAAAGAGAGCTATGCAGAATTTCAGTTTAATCCTGATGAATATCCTGAGTTCAAAGATAAAAAGATCGATCAGGTTGCCGTTGCCGGAGCTTTCAATGGGTGGGACCCTTCAAAAGATCCTTTAACAAAACAGAGCAATGGATCGTATCTTCTTTACATGCGTCTTGACGAGGGAGTACATTATTATAAATTTGTGGTGAATGGAAAGAACTGGATCTATGATAAAGGATCACAGAGCAGTTTGAAACAGGCGGATAATTACGGGAATTTCAACTCAGGTGTCCGTGTGGGGATCGATGCAGGGACATTCGGGGATATCGTCAAAGACGGGATCAATCCGGATGCGGTAGAGCACAGCAGTGATGAAATAAAATATTTTAATATGGTCAATGACCGCCTTCTTGAAGTAAAGGTCCGGGTGCTTAAAGATGATGCTACCGCTATAGATATCTCCTTTCTTGATAAAAAATCCCGGGTTATGAAGTTAAATACAGTCCATTCCCGGTTCGGATTTGATTATTATTCCGGCCTGATCGATCTGAGTAAAAACTTTTATAAGCTGAAATATTATTTTATCATCCGTGATAAGGATCAAAAAGTATATCTGAGCGTAAAAGGGATCCAAAAGGAAAAACCGCAGGAAAAAGATTTTTTTGAAGCAGACCGGACCGTCCTGTTCCCTACTCCGGACTGGGCCAAGGGGGTCTTCTGGTATCAGATCATGATAGACCGTTTTTATAACGGGAACCGTAAGAATGATCCTTCCTGCGTCATTCCCTGGAGATGGGACTGGTATAAACAATATAAATGTGAAGAGTGGAAGCAGGATAAATTCAATGATAAAATTGACGGGTTTTACGGGCATAAAGGTGTATGGAGCCGGTTTTACGGGGGAGACCTCCAGGGACTGATAAAGAAACTGGATTATTTAAAAGAACTGGGAGTAGGAGCGATCTACCTTAATCCTGTTTTTGAATCGATATCCCATCATAAATATGATGCAACGGATTACAGGCATATTGATGATAACTTCGGGTATAAAGGAGACAACAAGGACCTGAACGAAACGGAAGACCCCAAGACCTGGAAGTGGACAAAGACAGATAAGCTTTTTTTAAAATTTATCCAAAAGGCCCATTCAAAGGGTCTGAAAGTGATCATTGACGGTGTCTTTAATCATGCGGGAGATCATTTCTGGGCGTTTCAGGATTTGAAAAAGAATAAGGAGAATTCTGCATATAAGGACTGGTTCGTAGTTACAAAATGGGATCCCTTCCAGTATGAGGGGTGGGCAGGGTTTTCAGGACTTCCTGTTTTTAAGGAGGATGAGAACGGCCTGGTAGCGGGAGTATCCGAACATATTTTCAATATTACCAGGCGGTGGATGGACCCGAACAAAGACGGCGATCCATCAGACGGGATAGACGGATGGCGGCTGGATGTTCCAAATGAAGTGGATCAGGCTTTCTGGAAAAAATGGCGGAAACTGGTCAAAAGCATCAACAGGAATGCCTACATCACAGGGGAGATATGGGGGAAAGCAGGGGCCTGGCTTAAGGGAGATCAGTTCGATGCGGTTATGAATTACGAGTTCACCAAACGGGTATACCGGTTCTTTATTGATAAAAGTAAAGATTTCAGAATGTCACCCACTGAATTTGACAGGAGCATAAAAGAGATGCTCATGGATCATCCCATGCAGGTCAACCTTGTTATGCAGAACCTGATGGACAGCCATGATACGGACAGGATCCTTTCGGGGATCATGAATCCGGACAGGGATTTTGACTCAAAGAACAGACTGCAGGAAGGGGATAAGTACAAGGAGTCCGTTCCTGATGAGAGGACGATCCTGATCTATAAACTGATCCAGCTGTTTCAGTTCACTTTGCCGGGAGCACCCATGGTCTATTACGGGGATGAGGTCGGGATGTGGGGAAGTGATGATCCCAATAACCGGCTTCCCATGTGGTGGGACGAGCTCATGCCTTATGATAATCCAAAGTATTTAATTAATTGGGAACTGCATAAGCATATAAAAAAACTGTCTGCTTTACGGAATAAATATGAGACCCTCCGTCTGGGAAGCTATTCCTCGCTCATTGCAGATGATGAAAAGAATGTTTATGGTTTTCAGAGAAGCCTTGGCCTGGAGAACATCTATGTTATCATCAATAACAGCCCGGTCAGCCGGAAGATCGAACTGGAGCTGAAAGAAAAAAAATTGATGGACCTTCTGACAGGCCTGCGGTATGCTCCTGAAAAGGGGAAGTATACTATAGACCTCAAACCCATGTACGGCGTTATTTTAAAATAGAAAATGTAGGGACAAGGCATGCCTTGTCCCTACTAAAAATATGAACGGACTGTTATTCCTGATGCATATTTGTCATTCCCGCCCCCGCGGGGATAAACTTCAGCAGGAATCTCAGACTCTTAAAGAAAGGTAGTCGCAGGGTTCTTGTCCCCGAAGGGTACAGCCTGCGCTTCTTTATTATTCTGCTTATATTTTTAGTGTTTAGTTAACATTTTAGGCAAACCATTGCATTCTTTCGCGAAACATAAAAATTATTTGACTTTCCATTAGAATTTGCTATTTTTTAGTGTAGGTTAAATCTAAATATCATGTATATTTTCTATACGCCGAAAATTAAAATAGCTTGTTTTTTTTGATTTATGCGGTATAATATATAATATAAATAGAGAGGGGAATAATTAAATCTGAAGAAGCAAGCTGTACTGATATACTATATCTTTAAAATTTATCAAAAGGAGGTGAAACAAGGGATGAAACACAGAAGATTAATAATTTCAATTTGTACGATTATTGCTTTCTTTAGTCTTTTCATGTTAACAACTGAAAAAGCGTACTCTTTGGGAACGATCTACAATGCTGTTATCACGAACAGAGCTACTGTCAGCGGGGACAACCTTGCAAACTCCATTTCTGTCACAAATACGACCAATGTTCAGAGGATCATTGGCGGTAGCTGGTCCGGCGGATTAGATGTTGGTTCCAGTAGTGCCGGTAGTGTCGAGACATTAACCACCTATTTTACAAATGTGGGTAATGCTGATGCTGTAACGTGGCGGTTTGGTGTTGTTGATACTAATTACAGTACAGCAACATTGGCTGAACCCTGGACATGGGTACTTTTAACCAATACGGTTACCGCAATATCACAGGCTAACGGTTTTACTAATACCACGGCTGTCAATTATGTTATGGATATTGGTGATTCTGTTCGAATCGATTTCAGAGTGTATGTTGCTGGTGGTGCTGTTACAGGAGTTGCCGGCTGGAACCTGATCGCTGTTAATACCACAGGTGGACAGAACACTTTAAGTTATGTCAGTGATGACACAGTAACACGATTTGGTGGTGCAGTTAATATTGGGTTAGGTGAGAATGTAGCAGGAAGAGTGGATCTTTATTCAACAGCAGGAAACAACTACTATTATGAGATCACTATCTCGGCTCCGAATATCGCGATTACAAAGGATATTCAGAGTATTGTAGTTGTTACTGATGCAGCCGGTCCTGATAATATCGCTGTACCAGGTGCAACGATCACTTATCGGATAGCAGTTACCAATTCAGGTGCAGCTGCTATCAATCTGGTTGTTACCGATGTTTTTGACGGTACTTATGTAACCTTTGTTGCTGCCAGTCAGACCGATGTTGAAACAACCGGTGCCAGTGTTTATAATGCAAGTCAGGCTGGTAACACGGTTAAGTGGTCCAATACCGGAACATTTGATACGAATGAGAGATCGGTATTTACATACCAGGTTGTTATCCAGTAATTGAACCGGCAGATCAGTTTCGATTGGTGCTTGAAAAGAAAGTTATTAGAAACTAAAGAAGAAGATATATAAATTCTGCAATCGTGGGATACTTTAAAAAGTATCCCACATGCAGAGATTATATATTTTCGATGATCAAGATTATGTAAGTGTAAGGTATATTGTTATACCTTGATCGAGATATGATTAAATGAAAGGTAGAGTTGTGTACCCGTGTTTAATGAACTTTTATATATTTTTTAAAAACGGTCCTTATTATATTAATGGGGGCCGTTTTTTTGGGATTATTTATTTCACCTTAATCTTTCCGGAGTTAAAGTTTTCTGTTAATTTATTGTATATACATTGATCTTTTTTTGGGAAAGGGCTTTGATGAGAGCTTCTGCTCCGCGGAGGGTCGTGTAGAGGGGGACATTTTTAAGGTACGCCTGTCTTCTGATCTGGAAACCGTCAGAAAATGCTTTTCTGCCCCCGGGTGTATTGATAATGAATTTTATTTTTTCATTATGGATCAGGTCAAGGATGTCAGGCTTCTTGGTACCGATCTTATGGATCAGCTTTGCCCTTATCTTGTTCTTCATTAAAAATCTGTATGTTCCGGGAGTTGCCAGAAATTTGTATCCCATTTTATTTAATGTCCTGATATGTTTTAAGGCCGGTTCTTTGTCTGTCGTTGTCAGGCTGATAATGATCGATCCGGGTTTTTCCGGAAGGTTCATGCCGGCTGCGATCTGAGATTTATAGAAAGCCTCTTCAAATGTCTTTCCATATCCCATTACTTCCCCGGTCGATTTCATTTCAGGGCCGAGCACGGTGTCCGTCATGCTGAACCGTGTAAAAGGAAAGACAGACTCCTTTATACCGTATTTGTCTGTTAAGGGTTTTAATTCAAAATCTTTGATCTTTTTACCTATTATGATCTTGGTAGCCAGCTTTGCCAGAGGAATACCCGTTACTTTGCTGACAAAGGGTACGGTCCTGGAAGCACGCGGATTTACTTCTATCGTATATATTGTCTCGTCTTTCACAGCAAACTGGATATTTAAGAGTCCGATGGTCTTGAATGCGAGGGCGATCTTTCGGGTATAATCCCGGATGGTATCGATCGTCTTTTTTGAAAAGGAATAAGGAGGAAGGGAGCAGGCGCTGTCACCGGAATGAATGCCGGCTTCTTCGATGTGTTCCATGATCCCCCCGATATAAACATCCTTTCCATCGCACAGGGCATCTACATCCACTTCTTTCGCATTCTTCAGGAATTTATCAATGAGGACAGGATGTTCAGGGTTAATGCTTACTGCATCTTTGAAATAATTTATCAGCATCTCCTCATTATATAAGATCTCCATGCCCCTTCCGCCCAGTACATAGGAAGGGCGGATCATAACAGGATACCCGATCCGGTTCACGATCTTGACGGCATCTCTGATATTGTATGCTACATCATAATCAGGGATGGGGATCTTTAATTTTTTCATCAGTTTGCTGTATTTCTCCCTGTCTTCTGCAATATCGATATACCGGGTGTTCGTCCCCAGTATCTTTACCTTATACTGTTCCAGCTTTCTTGTGAGGTTGATCGATGTCTGTCCCCCGAACTGGACTATGACACCAAGCGGTTTCTCTTTCTGATAAATATTCAGAACATCTTCCAGTGTTAAAGGTTCAAAGTAAAGTTTGTCTGAAATATCATAATCCGTACTGACCGTTTCAGGATTACTGTTCACCATGATGCTCTCGATCCCCATTTCCCGCAAAGCCATGGAACAGTGGACACAGCAGGCA
>JAHITG010000270.1 GCA_018817865.1 Spirochaetota bacterium | reverse complement strand
GATCATTGACAAAAAAAATAAAAAGGCTATAGTTTCCGGATAGATTCTATGAAATTCTTAAAAACGATCTTTATTATTTCACTGCTGATTGCATTATCCTGTACAAATGGTGACTGGTCAGGATCTAAAACCGTAAATGCTTTTTACTTCTGGGAGAGGACCTTTTCATTAGATACATCTGATATGACCTATTTACATGAACTGGAAATACAAAAAATATATATTCGACTGTTTGATATCAGATGGGACCGTTATAAAAAGAAGACTTTCATTACCCCCATGATCAATATCATTAATAACCCGGATCTTTCTTCATTTGAGGTCGTCCCGGTGATCTTTATAATGCCGGAAGTAATACAGACCGCAACAAAAAATAAATTACGGCAATTTGCACTGAAAATATTTCAAAAGGTGAACAGGATAATGATGAAGCACAGCATTGCTGATGTCCGGGAATTCCAGATAGACTGTGACTGGAGGCCTTCCTTTAAAGAAAAATATTTCTATTTTCTAAATGAATTAGAAAAAATAATAAAAGAGGCTGATCCTGAAATAAACCTGTCAGCTACTATCAGGATCTTTCAATTGATCTATAAAAAGACCGCGGGAGTCCCCCCGGTGTCAATAGGAATGTTAATGCCGTACAATCTTTCTCCTGTACATAAATACTCCCCTGTTAATTCAATTATGGATCTGAAACTCCTTAAAAAATATTTCCGGAATGTATCAATGTATCCTGTATCTCTGGATATAGTATTACCTGTCTTTTCATGGGCTGCTCATTTTGATCCGGATAAAAGGTTCATAGGCCTCATTAAAAACATCCGTAATGAAGATATCCGGACAAACAAAGCCTTTATTCAACAGAAAAGCGGTCTCTATAAGATCAATAAAGAGACAACCCTTTCTGATATTAAACTTTTAGAAGACGACACCTTGCGGATCGATGAGGTTACCTTTAAAGACTGCTTGAAAATGGTGAAGTTCCTGAAAAAGAAAAGGAAATATTTTATGAAGAACGACCATTATACCGTTTCAATCTTTTATTATAACCGGAGAATAATAGAAAGATTTACTCACGGGGAAAGAAAAAAGATCAAGAAGCTTTATTAAATGGTTTAATCGTTACTGTAGAAGTACTTTACAGTAACGATCTTATTCCGTTTATTGCTGAATATCACACCGGAATCCCAGTATTCCAGCGCACCGAAGAGTGTACTCCCGCCTTTTCCCGTATCATCTGTCTCAGATCTATAAAAGGCATACTCCTTCATTAAATGCATATCCTTGCTTTGGATGGCGTGATTCCTCTTCCTGTTAAAATCATTCCATTTTTCCAGGTCCTGAAACCCTGCCCCCTGATCCTCAATTATAAATTTATAGCTGTCATCTTTGAACGAATACCACAATCGGATGATCTTACCCAGATCATTTTTATTTCCATGAGTCACGGCATTAATGATAAGCTCACTCACTTCATGCTGAAGGACCTGAAAATCTTCTCCTGAAATATTTTCTCTGACACACTCTGTTGCAGCATCAGTGTACTCACCTACCTTATTGATATCACTGGGGAATATATCATGCTCCATATCTGTCACAAGCCAGAGCTCGGTGTTATTATCTATTACCAGCTCATCCCTTAACTTGATATCTTTAAAATGGAACTGGTTGATGATATTTTTTATCTTCTTGAAATTCATGGTTAAAAGAAGGTAATTTCCGCCCATAAAATTAAAAGCAGGCTCATCTGAAGAAGAGACAAGTTCCATGACGTTCTGTTTGTTCGTATAGAATACAACCTGATAAAAAAGCATCTTCAATAATGCGATATAGACACTGAATTCACCAAAGATAAAATTCTTTAATTTCAAAAAGAAATCCTCACCTGAGAGTTTCCGCATGTCTGAAATAAGAGATGAGATCGCTTTTGCATTCTTTTCAATATCAATAATGAACTTTGTCTGGATGTTGTATTTACTCTTTAACTGTTCTATAAACTCTTTATCGGTTTCAAAAAAAGAGTTATACTGCTCAAAGATCCTGCTTAATTCATCAAGATTTTCTTTTAAGAGGTTTTCAGATTCTTTTATCTTCATAATTAATTTAAAAAAAATATATATCGATTAACGACACAATATAGTAAAATATTTATTGCTGTCAAGGTCTTTATTAATTTATATTGACTTTAGCTTTTATAAAATTATGATTAAAGTATGATCGACGTATCAAATTAAAAGCTTAAAATTTAAGGGGGATCTCATCATGGGAGAATTAAGAAAAGCGATCTGGGTAAAATCACCGGATCAGATCGGTATGCTTGAAAAGGTGACCGCTGCGATCGCCTCCAAAGGCGTTAACATCCAGGCTATTGTCGCCTATGAACAGGATGAAGAAGCTATCTTCGACCTTATCCTTTCAGATAATGAAAAAGCCAAAGAAGCCATAATGGAGCTTGGATTTTATCTGGAAGAAAGGGAGCGTGTATTGATCGAGCTGGAAGATGAAGCAGGAAAATTAAAAAACATCTCTTCTGAAATTGCACAGGCAGGGATCAATCTGAATTATATCTATGGAACGGTTGCAGCAGATACCGGGAAAGCTTTGTTAATAATCGATTCCAGCGATAACCATAAGCTGGCTGAGATCATATAAAAATTTCACAGTATGCCTCTTGATCATTACGTCTTCTTTATTGCGATAACAGTCATATCATCAACCTGTTTTTCGTCTTTCTTAAAACTCCAGGCTGCTTTATAGACTTCCTGTACAATATCCTGAGGTTTTTTCTTTCTATTCATTTGACTGACTTTAATCAATCTTTCTTCACCGAACTGTTCTTCTTTTTCATTCTGAACTTCTGTAAATCCATCCGTATACATCAGCATCAGGCTGTCCTTGGGTAACTTCACTTTTGTGATCGTCTCCTTCAGGTCTTCCATGAGACCGAGAGGGACAGAGGTTGATTCCACCTTATATACTTTATCCTTTGAATCTATGATCAGCATAGGATTATGACCGCAATTCAATACTTTAGTTACCCCGGTTTTTTTATTGATCTCGAGGAATATTGCCGTTGCAAATTTTTCGCCTCGTATCTGTGAAATAAGAACTTTATTGATGCTTTTTGCCAGTGTACCCAGGTCTTCATAGAATAGGATATGGTTCATGAAGACTGTCTGTATCATGACCATGACCAGGGCTGCGCTGATCCCCTTACCGGAGACATCCAGGATCAGGACCAGCACCCGATTATCACTGATCTCCTTAATATCAAAGTAATCTCCACTGACCTTGGCCAGGGACTTGGTAAATGCTTTGATATCCAGGCCTTCAACCGTGTACTCATCGGTTGGCAAGAGAGACCTCTGGATATCCTCTGCAATGGAGAGGTCCCTCTCCAGAAGCTTGTTTTGAAGAAAAAGCTCATGATTCTCAGCATTAAAAAGAGCAAGTCCGATATTCTTTACAAGGTTATCAAACATCTGTATCTCTTCATTCGTATAATCCTTTAGTGTTGATTTTCGGCCCAGTGCTAAAAAGCCGAAAAGCTTCTTTTTAAAT
>JAHITG010000269.1 GCA_018817865.1 Spirochaetota bacterium | reverse complement strand
CCAAGTTTGAAATCAATTAAAGAGAGTTTCTTTACCCTCTCATTCATTTTTTTTAATAGTCCCATATGGACCTCCTTATAATTACAGATAAAAATCTTCCTTAAAATATAACTATTCGGTATTTCAATTTCAACAATTATTTCTTAATTTCTCTTTTCTGTGAAGCAACAGGTTATAAATCCCTTGATATTATTATTTAAAACTCTATACTATGCGTATCATGAAAAAATTTCCTTTAGCCATAAAAATAATCATTACCTGCGTTCTATGCCTGGGGTTAGCGGCACTCATTGCTCTGTTTGTTGAATATATCTTTTAACATCCCTTAGGTAAGAAACTGCAATGAAGAAATAAAGACAGGATCATTCTGACTATATTAAATATAAAAAATGATGAATATACCAGACAACACTAAATTTTTACCTGCGAACCGTTCGGAAATGAAAAAATTGGGATATGACACATTAGATGTTATCATTGTTTCCGGTGATGCATATGTGGACCATCCGGCTTTTGCCGCTTCTATCATAGGACGCTACTTATCGTCTCTGAAATTAAAAGTAGGGATCATAGCCCAACCGGACTGGCACAGCACGGATGATTTTAAAAAAATGGGAAGGCCTGATCTTTTTTTTGGAGTGACAGCCGGAAATCTGGATTCCATGCTCGCTTTATATACAGCACAAAGGAAGATCCGCTCCAGTGATCCTTATAGCGAAGGTAACCAACCGGGAAAACGCCCCTACCTCCCTACGATCGTCTATACTAACAGGATCAGAGAGGCATTTAAAAATGTACCTGTTATTATCGGCGGGATAGAAGCCAGCCTGCGGCGGATAGCTCATTATGACTATTATTCCGACAAGATACGGCCTTCTGTCCTCCTTGACTCTAAAGCCGACCTTTTAGTTTACGGTAACGGAGAAGCTCCCTTGAAAGAGATAGTCTCCAGGCTGAAGAAAGGAATACCTTTCCATGAAATAAAATATATACGGGGCACGGTCATTCCTGTAAACATGAAAGATAAAGCTTCCTTTGAAAAAAACATCAACCTGCCCTCTTTTGAGGAGGTTAAGGTGAGTAAACCTTCTTTCAATAAAATGACCTCCCTGGTGATGAAAAACCTGAATCCCTACAATGCTCTCCCCTTATACCAGGGATCTCTCAGCAGGGGGATCCTTGTCAACCCGCCTGCCTATCCGTTACCCACAGAAGAACTGGATAAAATCTTCGAACTGCCATTTACCCGTAAAGCTCATCCACAGTATAAGAATAAAATTCCTGCTTTACAGGTTGTTGAAAGCTCTATCTTTTCCCATCGAGGCTGCTATGGCGGATGCAGTTTCTGTACTCTTGCCCTTCATCAGGGGAATATCATCCAGAGCCGCAGCAGCTCATCCGTAAAAAACGAAGTCCTTGCTTTAGCAAAAAATAAAAACAAAGAGATCACTGTCAGTAATATCGGCGGACCCACAGCTAACATGTATGGAACTTTCTGTAAAAACAAAACAGCTAAAGAGAAATGCAGGCGTTCCAGTTGTATCTATCCCCAAATATGCACAAACCTGGAGATCTCATCAAAGCCATATTTAAAACTTTTAAAAAGCATCAGGGAATTGGACGAAGTAAAAGCAGTCTTTATTAATTCCGGCATACGGTATGACCTGGCATTGCCTGATCAGGAGTTTATTGATGAGCTGGTCACCTATTATACTCCCGGACAGTTATCAGTTGCACCCGAACACTGCTCAGATAAAGTATTAAATATAATGAACAAACCTTCCTCACGGCTTTACGATAAATTTGCAGAAATATTCTATAAAAAAAGTAAAAACAGGAATAAAAGACAGTATTTAATGCCCTATTTTATTGTTGGACATCCGGGTGCCGACGAAAAAACAGAGAAGGAGCTTTCCAATTACATCCTGAAAAATCGGATTAAAAACGAACAGTTTCAGGAGTTCATCCCTATTCCCATGACATTATCAGCTGCAATTTATTATTCGGGAGTTCATCCTCTTACAGGGGAGAAAGTATATTCAGAGAAGAGAACCGGCGTAAAGAAAACCTGGAAAATGAGAATGATAACACCACAGTCTAATAAAAAGAGGGCTTGTTGCCCAAAGCATAAAAATGTAGCAAGCCCCTTTAGGGGCGCCTTTTTTTTATATTAAAGCGGGGCTAAAGCCCCTTGCTACATAAAAAATTATATAAAATGTTATTTGGGCAACAAGCCCAAGAGATATGGCCCTTTAAATAGCTGATAGAGTTTTGTTTTTAAACTTTCAGCATTATTCATTATCTTGACAAGCTGATTTCAATTAGTATATATAGAAAAAAAAAGTATCGTATGAAAAGATACCTCTATACAGCAGGTATTTTATTTTTTATACTGATCATGGGGTAAAAGATGACATGGAGCAAGCCACAACAGACACAATTCCTGAAGACTAAAGGCAAGTATATCGTTGATGAACAGGATAAAAGAGTCTTTTTGGGTGGTTTTAACCTGGGAAATTGGCTTTTGATCGAACCCTGGATGCTGAAATTGAATGAGTTGGAGGGAATAACAGCCGGCAGGGATATTTTTGACCTTCTGGAGAAACGGTTTGGCCCAGATAAAAGTGATCAATTGTATAAACTCTATCTGGATAATTTTATTACTGAAGAGGATATCCAATATCTCGCAGGACTGGGGATCAACTTTATCAGGCTTCCTTTCTGGTACAGAGCCCTGTTCGATAAAAGATATTCCAATAAAGAGATGTCCTATCTGGACAGAGCCATCCGCTGGTGTAAAAAATACAATCTGTATCTGTTGATCGACTTTCACGGTGCTCCCGGAGGACAGAGTAACGACTCCGGTATACTGGGAGAAAAGCAGCAGAACCGGCTCTGGGGAGATGAAAAGTATATTAAAGAATTGATCCGGATGTGGGAGAAGATCGCTGAAAAGGTTAAAGACGAACCGATCGTGGCAGGATACGATATTCTGAATGAAGCCATGGGTGTTCCGGACATCAAGACTTTAATGGAGCTTTATGACAGGATCTATAAAGCGATCCGAAAGATCGACAAGAGGCATATCATATACATGGAAGATGCCTTGAAAGGTATTCACAGGATGCCCAGGCCGGATTCCATGGGCTGGAAGAACGTGGTCTATAGTTTCCATTATTATCCCGGTTTTGCGGCTGAAGATGACATGAGCCGGATCAAGCAAGGGTATCAGGTCTTTCTCCCATCCTTAAGAGCGGCACAGGAATACTTTGATGTCCCCATCCATGTGGGAGAGTTCAACTCCATGTCCATGACCAAAGGAGGAGTAGAATTTTTAAGGCGATACATGAGGATCTTCACAGAGTATCAATGGCCCTGGAATATCTGGAATTATAAAAAGATCATGACTGATGAGGAGGATATGTGGGGACTGGCCGGCATCTATACAGGATGGAAAGTTCCGGACATGAAGGTTCTTTCCTTCAGGAATATGGAGAAGCTGTTTAAAAGCTTTCACACAAAAAAATTAAAGAAGAATTCTCTTTATGAATTCATGGTCAAGAACTTCTTTTCGAACAAAAAAAAATACACTCTGGTCCGATCTCTATATAAAGACGGTCATATCCTGATCCCGCGGAACGGATTACTCCTGCGGAAGCAGGAGCACAAGGGGATCAGGGTCAACTGGAACAGACTAGCGTCCAGTTTCACATCCTGGAGCAGCGGTGATTCAGCTATATGGAAGATCAATATAGAGAAAGACGGACCATATAAGATCAGTCTTAATTACGGGGCCACTAATAATGATCCTGGAATAGAGCTATTGATCGATAATTACAATTATCGGATCTTGAATCTCAAGGAGACACCGGGAGATTATGACGGTTCCACAAATATAGAGATCGGAAAAGTTGAATTTCAGAAGGGTCCTCACCTGTTAGAGGTAAAAGGTCTCTCTCCGGGAGAGAAGATCATGGAGCTTCATTCTGTAAATGTGATTCCAATAAAAGAGAAGCCCGGCATGAACTTGTTGAAACCTTCACTGGATCATGATATTCTGCTGACACCCCTGCATAATATTGAACTGAATCGAAGAGAGGATCTCTGTATCGAATGGCATAATAATCCGCCGAATATAGGTCATATCAGCGATAAAGAGTCCTTTCAATGGGAGATCGACTCACCTTTTGAAGCAGAGTATCTTTTCAGCTCTCTTTTCAGCTCACCCTGTACTAATGTAAAAATGGAAGTTTATCTGAATGAAAAACTTACAGACACTATTATTTTACCTGATACCGGAGAATGGTTTAAATATAAAGAGGTGAAGGGAAGATCCGTTCACCTCAGGAAAGGTCTGAATATTCTAAAGTGTGTCATGTCCTCTCCTTCCGTTGAAGGTTTGGGCAATATAAGAAGCATACAATTGTTAAAAAACTAATACAACATCAGGGGAACTATGAGTAAAGATGTACAATGTGCTGCACTTTTAAATTATAATATTTAAAAAAAAATATCCTTATACTCTTCTTTATAATTAAGATCGAATTACTTGATCAACACACTTTTTGGCGGAATATTCAATTTCTGGCCAAGCTTGAGGCTATAGGGAGGCTTCATCCCGTTATATTTCACCATTTTCTTCCATAGTTCAGGATCGTTGTAATATTTTATTGAGATCTTTCTAAGTGTGTCTCCTGCTCCTACCGTATGGACTTTTTCATCTCCTTCCAGATCATCAGGAACTTCAGTTTTTTCCGGTTTAACTTCTTCCTTCTTCTCCTCTTTCTTTTCTTCCTCTTTCTTTTCTTCCTTTTTCTTTTCTTCCTTTTTCTCTTCTTTTAATTTTTCTGCTTCTTTATTCTTTAGTCTTAAAAGAGCATCTGATTCGTACTTCTTTTTCATTTGTCTGTCTTTCTCAGTAACATTAATGATCAGAATACGGCCCGGCCTTAACTTTGAAAACTCAATTATATTATATTTCTTGATCTTTCCGATCAACTGCCTGTCACCATAATACTTCTCTGCAATGGTCTCAATAGTATCAATAGGCTGTACTTTATACAGCTCAAAATCCTTTGCATTATAAGGCACTTCAACTTCCGTTGGTAATGTCTCATCTTCTTTCAGGTTATTATGATCCATCAACAGTTTTGTGTGCTGAGGTGTACCGTAGTGAATAAGTGAAATATTATACAGATTATCATTGGGTTTTGTCTTATATTTCAGGATCACCATACCTTTACGGAAATTATCCTGTATGATCTTATTATTTTCTTCAATATCATCTACTGATCTGTAATCATAGAAATGATCAGGGAACTCCACTTCCCAGTTCAGAGAAAAGTAATGCTTGTAATTCTTGGAATCAAGGGGATAATTAAAGGCATAATTTACTGCCAGAATATTTGCCGGATTTATCGGCTGTTTAAATGTTAATCCGGAAGAAAAAACATTAAAGACCGTTTTATACCCGAACCGGAACCCCAGGGAACGTTTCACCTGCCAGAATTCAAACCCGGCCTTATAAATGGTCTCCGGTCTTCTGTTATCATCACTGTCTCTTGATATCTGGGCAAGCCCGACCGATATAAGAGCATTCT
This sequence comes from Spirochaetota bacterium, assembly GCA_018817865.1. GTDB lineage: Bacteria > Spirochaetota > JAHITG01 > JAHITG01 > JAHITG01 > JAHITG01. The sequence goes on along the minus strand of JAHITG010000269.1, from coordinate 199 downwards.
GCAGGAAAGAGACATCTCCCAGCTGCCAGGCCAGTCCGGCTCTTAACTGCTGGTTTACATATTCTGTCCCATCGTTGAAAAAAGAGATATTCGGCTCCAGTAAATTAGCAACAACCATGGATATCCTGATGAACCTGGAAAAATCATAAGTCAACCCCAGATCTACTCCAACACCGGTAGTTGAATCGACCAGGTTTGG
>JAHITG010000268.1 GCA_018817865.1 Spirochaetota bacterium | reverse complement strand
ATAGTTGAGTTAAAACAATATAACTGTTGGAGAACAAAGTGACATTTTGTATTAGACATTAAGTGTGACATTCTGTATTTGTTTCTACAATATATAAATAACACTTGACATTTCCCTTAAATTAGAATATTATTAATTTATTAATTCACGTTAATAGATGGAGGGATATCATGTTTAGAAAAACATTGGTTTTTATGATCATACTTATACTCGGTGCTCCCCTAATGGCAGCAAAAGACCAGGAAAATAGTTATGGAAAGATCGATTTTATAATAGGAAGTGTACAGGTAAAACAGACTGCAGGTACAAAAGTTAAGGCCAACCTGAATATGAAGGTCTATACAGGAGATACGATCACTACCGGTGATAAATCTTCAGCACAGCTGGTTCTCAAAGGAGACATCAAGATCCGTATTGCACAAAACAGTGAATTTGAATTAAAACAGGATAAAATAGAAAAATCAGGTAAAAAAAAGAAGCTCTTTGGACTGAATTTCGGAAAGATCTGGGCAAGCATAAAGAACCTGAAAAAAGACGAAGAAGTATCGATCGAAACTCCTACAGCGGTTGCCGGAGTAAGGGGAACGATCCTGGTGGTTAAACAGGATGATAAAGGGGCCGTACTGTATGTCGGTAAAGGAAAGGTCAACTTCCTCAGTAAACTATTGGGTACGGATGTTGATATTGATGAAAATTTCAAAGTATTCATAGGAAATGACGGTAAAATATCGGTCTCCACCGAAATGGGACCGGATGACCATAAGGATATGATGGGAGGGATCCCTGTCTTCTTCCAGAAAGGGGATGCAGGAACAGGAGATGACCTCAAATTTGATCTAAAGAGCGAAGTAGAAGATGAAAAGAACAACCTGTTAAAAGAGAAACAGTTTGCAGGTAAGTTAAAGAGTGAAGACCTCTCAGCCGGCAGGACATTGAAGGATATTCATGGTAATCTTGTCCGTGTAGAGCAGATATTCAGGAAAAAAGACAAGCAGAGCATTCAGCTTCTCAATATTACCTTAAGAGATGACGGGCTCGCTTATTTTGACCTTGTTATGAAATACAACCTGGCTCTGCCCGATAGCTTTAAAGACTGGTTTTCCTTCTTTGAAAAGAATGATGATGTGAAATTACAGGAAAGGAATGCTGAATTCGGAACCAAAAGAGTAACCAAGGTTAACGACACCTTCCAGTGGAACGGGACCTATAATTCCACTACAGACGAGCTGGATGATAAATTCTTTATCAATGGAACAGAGTATTACGGAGATATGGATGACATCAATACAGTCGCTGAAGGAAAATCGGAACTGTACACCTTAGGAGATCTTACGCTGTACAGTGATCCGGCAAAAACAACAGTTGCCGGTACCGTACGGATCGGCATGTACATTATCAATAATGACGGAAAGATCCTTTCAGAAAAACATTTTTCATCTGACAGTGATATCCTGAATATTTTTAATACAACAGCCGGAGAGATCATTATCCAATCCAGTGATCTTCTCAATGGCGATATCGATGTAGTGACCATACCGGATATTGCATTTGTCCTGATACAGGAAATATTATAGAATTATAGTGTTCGAACATGAATAGAGAGATCAGGAATATCATTATAAGGAGTAAGCTATGAAAATCATGAAAATAAGTATAATTATTCTTATGCTCTTTTGTTTCAGCGATTTTGTTTCAGCCGATTTTATGGATTCCCTGGAAAAGACCGCCATTAAAAAAGGTCTGGACCTTGCTACCAATCCGAATGATTTTTTTCTTTCCATAAATAATACCATTGAGAACCTCGGGACGGACCCTTTCAATAAACGGTTTCAGCTGAACTTCTCCATGTTCTGGAATTTTCTCACGGTAGGTAATTTTCAGATAAAATATAAGGCATATAAGGGTTCAAAAATAATGCCTGAGATCATAGGAGGACTCTCCTACTGGAATATATGGAGCCTCTCTCTGATAAGCAGCAGTGATTTCTCAGCATCCGCCTCCGGATTCACACCCTTCATTACCCTGGGAAAAGAACTGAAAAAGGACCTTAAATTCTTTGCCGGTGCCAAATATTCCATAGGCAATATCAAAGTCAAAATACAGAATGCGAATGAAGAAGACTCCGGAGATATGTCAGACAGCCTGAGCTTTGACCTTTCCAGCCTGGCCAGTATCTCATCGACCTATAAAGAATTCGGAATTTATACAGGGATCAATTACCTTCGTTTTTCCGGTAAGGAAGTCGTTGCGCTGATAGGGTATTACCCGGGTATTAAAAAAATATTCACCAAAGCACAGGTCTCCTCATCTGTCTTTGACTGGGGTTTCTGCATCTATCCTGACAGTGTTCTGGGGATAGATCTATTCTGGAATATGCACCTTAATCTGTAGGATCAATCTGTAAATTTAAAAAAATAATAAAACGGAGAAGTATCATGAAAAAATTAGGATTAATTATCTTTATTATACTCTTTTCCCAGGGGATGCTCTTTTCCCAGTTATACTTTAATCTTGGTATTGAAGAAGGGGTGATCCTTTCTTCCGGTGAGTATTACACGATCAATGACATTACCTCGGATGTAGCCTACATGATCCCTTTCAATAAAAACAATTCCCTCATGGCCTATTATCAGCTGAAATACAACGGCCCCAGTGTCGGAGACAATGCAGATGCCAGATTTTCAGAGCGCGCCCAGGATCACTATTTTTTATTAAAATATCTGCTGAAGGTGAACAATTCACTGGCCTTGAAACCCTCTGTCAGTTTCTTTAAAGAATTTTATAAATTCGCTAAAAATGAAGTATGGGGAGAAGGATTATACGATCTGAATAAATATCAGTTTGGTATAGACATTGTTTCTAAAGGTATCAGCACAATACCGCTTACATTGATCTATAAATATCAAATGTTTAAATATCCCAACTATCATGATCTTCTGACCATGTATCTGACCAGCTTCCAGGATAAAAAAGAGATCGAGAACTACAGGAACCACTTAATTTCACTTTCCATCAGTGAAGCCTCTTTCTCAAAACCTTTGTTCATCAATTTTATTTATGATCTGAACCTTTCATCCTATGATAATAAAAAAATACTGGAAGCTACCGGCTATTCAGGAAATGATAAGCAGAAAGGAGTTAATCATTCCATTAATCTTGGTCCGGTATATCGAGCCAGTTCTACTGCTCTGGCCCTGAATTTCGGCCTGGAGCTTAATGATTCCAACCAGAATTACATATTCGGGTATACCTCAACCGATATTCAGCTCTATTCTGACTATTACAGCTATACATCATTCAATGTTAAACCCTCGATCACCTTCATGCTTTCAAAAATAGATTATCTGGCTCTCCTCTTCGGCTATATAAATAAGCAGTATAAGAACCGTTCTCCACAGGACAGTAACGGAGTCTTCTTATTGGATTCCAATCTGAAGACACAATCCCTATCAGCCGGATTATCCTATTTTATTAAGCTGAGTGATTACTTTTCATTGAATCCGGAATATCTGTATGTAAAATCAGATTCTAATAATAAATATCAGCAGTCAGTCAATTATAATTATGATGCACATCTGATCACACTGAAACTAAACTACGAGTATTAAAAAAGACGAAACCTAAGAAAAAAAAGGGGGTCTTTCAGAATGATGAAAGAACCCCTT
>JAHITG010000267.1 GCA_018817865.1 Spirochaetota bacterium | reverse complement strand
TATCATTGATCTTAAGATCTTTTGATGAATTTGCCATTACGCTTCTCCTTGAATTTGTAACTTTATCCTATTTTAGTTAATTTAAATCGGGATGTCCTCTTTTTTTATAAAAAACTTGATTATCATATAGAACAATATATTTTGGTAAAAGAGTGATCAGGATAATAAAGTAAAGAAAAAATGATCATCATGGAGGAATATAATGAATCTGTATAAATTGATCGTTCCGTTGGGTATTTTTACTTATCTCTCTTTACTGGTGAATGTTATTATTGGGAGGTTCCATGTGAAACTAAAGATGAAATCCTGGATGAAATGGCATAAATTTTTTGGATTTTTTACGTTGATCCTGGCAACCATCCATGCTGTTCTTGTGATAGTTCTGAGTTAATATTGTAAGCAAATGTATTTTACCGGTGATTTTTTTTTAAAGAACTTGACTTAACTGAAAAAATGCTTATTTTATATTAAAAGGTGAAAAATATAGATCCGGAATAAACAAGGATAAAAAATGTGTATTATTGATGATACGAAGCATCAAAATTTATTGGAGATTAAGATGTTTTTCACACCATTGTATTAAATGTTGCATTATGAAGGGAAGATATTTATTATTAATAATTCTCCTGTCACCAGTCAGCCTGTATTCTCAGTTGGCAACAAATGCTCCCTGGTCCATGTTCCATAACAATAACCGCCATTCAGGTCAGACCAATACAGAAGTACTGGGCCCTGCAAAAAATCCGGTTATTAAATGGTCTTATCCGGTCGGTTGGAATACATCATATACAAAGCCAGTCATCGGTAAAGATAATACGGTCTATTTTCCTGCGCGGTACAGATTATACGCCATTACGAACGGGAAGCGCAAATGGGAATATGATACTATTGGTTTTAGGACTATAAATAATTCAATTTCTATTGGTGCGGATGATACTGTGTATGTCGGGAGCCAGGATCATCTGCAGGCTATTGATCCTGATGATGGGTCCTTAAAATGGCAATGTGATATGGGAGGAGTGATCTATTCTTCTCCATCCATCGATAAAAATAATACGATCTACATCGGATGTGATGATAATAATTTTTATGCCATTACCAATGGTGCTGTAAAATGGACGAATAAACTGGGAGGGGCTGTCCGTTCTACACCCGCCATCGGGGCAGATGGAGTGATCTATGTCGGATGTAATGATGATAAACTGTATGCCATCAGTACTAATGGATCTCTACAATGGACCAACAGGCTGGGTGGTGATATTTATTCTTCCCCGGCTATAGGGCCAGACAATACTGTTTATGTAGGCTGCGATGATGATAAACTGTATGCCATTACAAATGGACGGATCAAATGGACCAATAGAACAGGAGGAGATATCAGATCTTCTCCTGCAATAGGTGGGGATGGTACAGTTTATATAAGCAGTCTTGATCAAAAGGTCTATGCATATAATTCTGATGGCACTTTAAAATGGACCAACATGGTAGGTGATATGATATATGCATCTCCGGTTGTAGATACTGATAATACAATATATATTGTAAGTGCTGACGGGTTTGTATCCGCATTTACCAATGGTGCATTAAAATGGAAAAAACCATTAAATACTTTAATACAATATAGTACTCCTGCCATTGATGATCAGGGGGTGTTGTATGTTGCACGGTATAATACCATACTGTATGCCATTGAAGGCAATAATGAGCCTCAATTAGTATGGAGCAGTAATACAGGATTCAGCAATGATGGCGTAGAGCCTGATGAAGGATATAATGGACAGTTCTTCCGATTTGAAATAAAATATCTGGATTTTGATGATCATTATCCTGCTACAAACCAGGTTTGGGTCGATCTGGATGATAACGGCTTCTTTGAGAATGATGAAAAATTCAGTATGTTTTCCAATTTCGGTACAGCGTATTCGAATGGGATCATCTATACAAATACTGTTCAGGCATTTTATGGCGGTGACGGGATCATAAATTATAAATTTCATTTTGCGGACAAATACGGGTATTCCCCCCTCCCCTGTACGCCCCTCTCCAATCATACTTTTACCGTAACCAATACAAACATTTCGCACGTATTAACAGTAACAAAAAATACTAATATTAACGGGATATGCGATTCAGATACAAACAATGTTGTGATGTCTGTCCGGATATGGGATTCAATACACCCGCATACGTTATCCGGATTTCAGGTGGGCAATGCCGGCAGTATGATCTTAGGTGCTGATTTTTCAAATATACAGTTATGGCATGACTTTAATGAAAATCATAGATGGGATATTACGGATATTCTTGTTGCACCGTTAAGATGGGATGGAACAGATTTATGGACAAATAATAACATTAATTATTTGACGAATCTTTCTTTTCCCGGGGATTTCCTGGTTACGATCGATCTCTGTTCCAATGCAGTAGTTTCAAATTCTTTTCAGTCTTTTATTCCAGCTGACGGGGTGCAATGCTCCGTTGGATCCAATGCCCCGGTAACTGCTTTGACTAATGATGGGACCATGATCATTGGTCCGTATTTGGATGTCATTACTAATAAAGGAATACAGGCTGTATACAGTGGATTTAATAATAATACGATAATGGCTTTAAAGGTTACCGGCTCGCTTCAGCATACCATATCAGGTTTTAAGATAGGGAATGCAGGAAACATGGTGCAGGGAACTGATATCACTAATATCAGACTCTGGTGGGACCGGAACGGGAATTACTCCTGGGATAATGCTGACATATATATTACTAATTTAATCTGGAATGGCCTGGATCTATGGACAAATAATTATATTTATTCTTCCAATATTATCGCACCATTTTTAGATATAGTCGTAACTGCTGATTTTAAATTAACAGTGATAGAATCCAATACATTCATTGCTTATATTCCGAAAAAAGGAGTAAGAAGCAGTGGTGACAGATTTGCACCTGATCCGGCAATCACTAATAATGGCATTGTAACAGTAGGGCAGTTCATGGGCCCGGTCAGTTTTGATTTTTCGCTTGGCTCACCATCTGTAGCTTTTGGAGATATAAATAATAACGGGTTTCTGGATATTTTAGCTGCAGGGTACAACGATCCATTCAGATTATTGCGAAAATATATTAATAATGGTGACAGTACGTTTACAGGGGCTTCTGCGCAAACAGGTGTGGATAGAGCGGCCCTGGCCATGGGGGATCTGAATAATGACGGGTATTTAGACCTTGTAGTGGCGGGTGAATTCACATCCCTTCGCTGGTATTTAAATGACGGGACGGGTGCATTTGTATTTAAAGGATCCGGTAATGGTGTGCGGGAGGGTTATATTGTGCTGGGAGATATTGATGGAGATGGTGATCTGGATATGGTCACATCGGGTAATGGAGGAGGACAAAACAGACTTGAGAAATATATCAATGACGGATCAGGAGCCTTTACTAATACTGTCAAAGCATTTGGCGTGGGCCTAAATCAATCCTCTTTAGCGCTGGGCGATATAGACGGGGATGGTGACATGGACCTCATTGCCGGTGGGTCAGGCCGGCTGGATAAATATATTAATAATGGGAGTGCTACAAATTTTACCGGCCCCTATCCTTTTGTAATGGGAATCAACAGCGGCAGTATTGTAATGGGAGATATTGACGGTGACGGTGATCTGGATTTTATAACTTCCGGTTCCGCTTCAGGACAATTGGATAAATATGTTAATAACGGGGCGGGTAGCTTTATCAGAACCTCTTTTTCATTTGATTTTACTGCTTCTGTTATAGCACTTGGAGATATTGATAACGACGGGGATCTTGATTTTATTGTAACAGGAAAAAATGTAAATTATCTGTATAAATATATTAATGACGGGACAGGACAGTTTTCTTCTTCAACCTTTGGATTACGTGTCGGTTGGTTTGGCGGAATAGATTACAGGGGTTCTATTGCTTTCGGGGATATTGACAATGACAATGATCTGGATCTGATCACAGCGGGAAGCTCTACTGACTGGAGACCCTCCGGATGTCTCTTTAACCGTTATTTGAATATTGAAAGAACTGTAAATAATAAACCCGCTGCACCTGCCTCTGGGGGATTAGGGTTTACCAACATTGGCGGACATATAAGGTTAAAATGGAGTGCTCCCCTGGATGACCATACTCCCCAGAATATGCTGCGTTATAAAGTGGCTTTTGGAACGGATACGGGTGATTATGAATTTTCTTCCACAAATCGGGATTATCCCAGAGGACAGGCTGATCTTGGGAATGCAGCTGTTGTTACAGGGACCTATTATCAGACTAAAATAACTAACTGGCAGGAAGTGTACTGGAAGGTCTGTGCAATTGATTCTGCCTATATCGCCTCTGACTTTTCGGAAGAGCATCATACATTAATTCCAAGAGTGCATAACATAACTAAAGGAATTGATTATTATAGTATTTCACAGGCGATCGCAGGTGCAGATAATAATAATCGGATACAGGCTGATGAATGGACCTTTTTTGAAGCTGTAACGATCCGGGGATTTACAAATTTGATTTTAGAATCAACAGAATGGGCCACTAACAATGTAAATTTAAATACAATTATCAGTCCTATAGGTTTTCCGCCCAGTGTTGTAAAGATCACTCAATCTAAAAATGTAGCATTAAGGGGATTCATTATACAGCGGGGGGTTGATGGTTTGCATCTTGATAGTGGAGAAGATTGTACAATAGCTAATAATTATATATTTTCTAATCAGGCAGATGGTATAAAAATAGCAAACTGCCGGGGAGAGAGTGTAATATCAAATATTATTACCATGAACCAGGGTGTGGGTGTTCGGGTTAATAATACTTCCTTTGCTGCTTTATATCGAAATGCTGTTTATCAGCATCCCTTTCATGGAATAGCTCTGGATAATGGAGATAATTGTTCCATTGTTAATAATTCTATAACGAGTAACGCCAGTATTGGCGGGAGCGGGGTCTATCTTGGGAATAATTCTGATAATAATATTATAAAAAATAATATTATCACTTTTTCAAAGAGTGGATACGGTATAGATCTTAATTCCGGATCAATCACAAATTTAACCTACAATAATGTATATGGGAACAGTTCGGGTAATTACAATGCTCCGTTAATACCTGGTATAGGAAGTATGACCAATGATCCTCTCTGGTATGAGTATAATATGTTTTCAACGAATTTTTTATACCTTTCTAACAGATCACCCTGTATTGATAAAGGGGATCCTAACGATCCTATCCCGGCTGATGGAAATGATCAGATTGATATGGGATGGAAGGAGTTTACCAGGTCGTATATGACTGTGGAATTGGAAAAGGCCATTACAAATATCACATTACATTCAAATATTTCTGAGGGTATTCCCGGTTCCACAATAGCATATGAAATCAATTTGCTGTTAAACAGCTATGGCGGTTTAAACGGCCAGAATATTATTATTTATGACCGACTTGATAAAAATGTAACTTTTCTTACTGACAATACCGGTTCGGCAGGGTGGAGTGCGGAATACTCAACGAATGATATCCCTGATCAGAGTTATAATTCTCTGCAGTATACAAATGGAAGACCTCAGGCAGATAAGATCAAATGGGTACGGTGGAAGAAACCGACGGTCAGCGGGGGATCGGCGAATTTTTATTATAAGACCATCATACGATAAATTTGATTAGAAGAATATTTGAAAAAAAGATTATTTTTTTCTTGACTTTTTTTGGTTTTGAAGTATACTATAATTATGATGACACGTGTCATCATAATAAAAAAGATGAAATTAGAAATTGATGGGGTATAATGGTAAAGATAGGAGATCAATGAAGAGACTATTCTTAATAGTACTGATTCTTCTTTTCTGTTCCTTGACTGCCGGATATACAGATCAAATATATCTTGATAATTTTAATAAAGTCTCTGATCGAAATCTGAATGGAGGCGCTTATGGGACAGCTCAATGGGGAACCAATGGAATCACTTCTGGTTTATCCAGTATTTCATATTCCAGTCAGAATTCTTTTGGTAGTTCAGGTAATTCTTTTAAATTTAACTATACTATTTTTTCAAATGGTGATGTAGGGATGGTATGGATGAATTTAAAAGGAGATCCAGCTCAAGCTGTGAATTTAAATAATTATGATTATCTCAGTTTCTGGATTAGGGGAGAATCTGGTGATGAAGTAGTTAGATTTCGAATGAAAGAACTAAATCCATCAGTTCAGGAATCGCCATGGGTTGATATAAGAAACTATTTACCAGGAGGAAAAGTAACTACTTCCTGGCAAAAAGTTGTTATTCCTATGATAACATTTTTTAATCCAGCTTTTGATGAAACAACAACGGGAACCTTTATGATTAAAGCTGAATATGATGGAGTTGGTATTGGTGCTCATTCCGGAACAATCTACTTTGATGAAATAATCCTTACAACCGGAACTTCTCTTATTTATGTTGATACCGTGGAAGTAGATGAGTTGGTTTTAGAAAGTTGGGGAGTTGATAACGGTTCATTAAATTTAAATGTTGTTGCTCAGCAAGGTGGTGCTGGTTCTCCTGTAAGTCTTAAGACAAATACTTATGAAACAGATCATACAAATTATCAGGGACAGAGCTCCTATAAATTAAATCAGACAAGAGGTGCTGTTGCTGGCAGTTATGCCCTGACTGTTTGGGTGTTGGGAACAGCCGGTTCACCTCCACCTTTAGACATTACTGCTTGTGATAAATTAGTCTTTGCCATTAAGAGTGAATTTGCTCGTGCATCAGGTAAGGGCCCTCGAATTCATTTGGATGACGGGGGTTTTAATGAACATATTGCGATGCCGGCTATCGGTAATACATGGACACTTATAACAAACAATATAAGCTCTTTTGGCGGAGGTTTAAACAGAACAGATATCCGAAACTTCAGGCTGGGAACAGAGGCAGATACTGGAACAGCATTAACTAATTCTGTCTGGGTCGATGAAATTAAATTTATTGATACAATACCTCCTCAAGCTCCGACAAATATAAGGGTAAATGGAATTCAATTTACTAATAATTTTTCTTTAGCTTTGGTGAATGAGTTTGTTTTAACTGTATTTTCAAATGAGAGTTTGGATGCAAGCTTTGAAACTGTGCTGATTGAGCACAGGATCAACAATGGTAATTGGATAATTATCAATTTTGATTATAATACAACTACAACAAATTTTACAAATATCTGGTATATATCAGGTTTAAAAAATAGCGATAAGATTGATATTAAAATATCATCTATGGATTGTGCAGGTAACAAGAGCAGTACTCTATTCACAAACTGTCATGTGCCTTCTTCTTCCCTTTATGCTTTCTGTGATATGGCTGATGATCCGCCAACTGAATTGAAACTATATTTAAAAGATCAAGCTGCTTCAAAATATACTAATATAGGTGGTTCGGGAGCACGCCGTCCAGGGGATCCGTCATGGGGAGCATTGCTCTTTGACATTGATGATAGTTTCGCTTATCAGGTTACTGATGACTCTTATTATTATATCCTTGCTATAGAATATTTTGATATCGGGCTGAATAAACAGTTTGTTTTAGAATATGATGACAGGGGAAAAACCAAT
>JAHITG010000266.1 GCA_018817865.1 Spirochaetota bacterium | reverse complement strand
TATTGACAGGAGAATAGAAATGCCATTGTATGAAAAGGAGTATGAGGATGAAGCTGTAATCGAGCCATCATCAAGCCAGCAAAAAGAAGAGGAAGAAATTCACTTTTTTTCAATCGAGTACAAATGTGAGGATTGTGATTATCGCTGGAAAACAAAGAGGAAAGCATCATTATCCGATGAGGACAGGACAGGGACTGACCGCTGGTATGTAGATGATTCAAACATCAGCTGCCCTATGTGTGGAAGCTGTAACACCACCAGGGTTTAATATTTCTTTCCTGCTATGTAATAATTTTCCTTTGCATTATTTATAATACAGGGAATAAAAATTATTGAATTATTATATAATTAATCAGGATAAAAAGGCCCATCTTCTCCATAATAAACAAAACCCCCCTTTTAAAAGAGATGACCTCTTTCTGTTATTCAGAGGTGATCTTCCCAGGTTATATGGATTATATAAAATAAAAAGAATATATAAGCACAAGCGTACGGATCACTATACGTTTGTTAAATTCAGAAATTACCGCAGAAGCCTCGATGGAAACGACCTCCTGTATAATAAGATCAGGTTCAAATTCAGTAATGATATCTATATTAAGATCAGCAAGAGTAAATTTAATTTCATCATGCAGATGCTTGAGAAAAAAAATTCCTCACAGACAATTTCCGACTACCTCTTCATCGACTACAAGGACCATCAGATCAGGATAGATTACATACAGAACCATCCTGTTCTTCTAAATATAAAAAAATCGATCAATTGTAATATAAAAAGAATAGAATTAATAAAAAAACTCACGGGCCAACTTGTAAAAAGAATAATAAATTTTAATAATTCCGGTAATGAGCTGTGTGAACTGGAAGACAGGATCCGGAAAACATTCTTTCCTGAGACACAATTTTTAAAAAATACCTCTGACAGGTTCGTCTCTCTTAAAACTGATAAAGCATTATCAGGGATCCCTTTTGAGGTCATGCTGCTGAATTCGGATCATAATTTTTACATCAGCCGTCTGGTAGAGATCAATGATATCAAGGCTAACAATAAATATAATTTTTCTCCTTCCATAAAATTTATATTCCCAAAGTATAAAAGACTGAAATTTGATCCTGCAAATGAGATCAAACTGCTGAAGAAAAAAATAAAGAATAAAAATTATGAAATGTATTACAAACCATTCAAGATCACAGAATTTATTCGATTACTGGAAAACAGCTATATGGTTCATTTCAGCGGTCATACGGTTTTTAACAGAAAACGCAAAGAATACGGGTTAAAGATCAATGATCATGATATCTTCTATTTTTCTGATTTTACCCACTGTCTTAACCTTCCGGACCTGCTGACTTTTCATTCCTGTTTTGAATTTAAACATCTTGAACATCTTAACAAAGGATTACAGGTCCTTTTCCAAAACGGAGTAAAGAATGTACTGCTCCCTTATACGGAAATACGGCAGGAAATACCCTTCTTTTTTTTCGATTTCTATAATCACATATTAAACGGTATGGAGACAGGGAAAGCATTTAAATTCATCATTAATTCATTCAGTAAGGAGCAAAAATATTTCCCCCTGCTTTTCAGGCTGTATGGCAATCCAATGGAAAAATATTTTAAAAAATTTATATAAAAAATTTGTATATAAGTTATGAGAGTAGAAGAGAATAAAATAAAACCATTAGTACTGCAATTTCAAGAAACTTCTGAAAAGGAGGTTTTTAAGGAGATCATTATGGCAGCCAGTGATATGATCTATCATTATCCCCTGATCGTCTTTCACAAGGATATTGACCAGTGCAGTGAATTCTATATTTATTTTATTGAAAAATTCCATAAACTGTTACATAAATACGATCCGTCATTATCATCTTTTAATACATGGTTCAATATCGTTCTCAAATCCCAATGTATCAATTGGATGAATACGAGGGCCAGAAAAGAGAAGAAAAAGGTAAAAACTGTATCAATGGATACTGATCAGCAACATAATGAGGTCGCTTTTGTGGAATCCATTCATCAGCTGCAGGATAACAGTACACGCGATATCATCTCACAATCCATTAATAAGCTTAACGATTTTGATCAGATGCTTATCAGATTGCTCTATTTCAACATCGACGATCACCTGCTCAGGAGTCTCTCTTCATTTAACAAGAGATCCCTTCAGGATAATATATCTTTAATACAGGATTTTTTAAATAATA
>JAHITG010000025.1 GCA_018817865.1 Spirochaetota bacterium | reverse complement strand
AGAGTAAGCTAACTTTAATAAAAACTACCTTAGATATTTACCGGGGTTTTTTTCTACTGTATTCAGGCACTCCAGGCAGCAGACAAAATACTTTTTCCCGTTATACGTAAAGAACCGGGTATTCTGATTTACGGTCATCTTTGATCCGTCTACAGGACATAACATCTGATCCCCTGCTTTAATTAAGCCGGAAGTATTCTCCTTTTCCGTACTACCCTTGGGTGAACATGAAATTAATAAAATGAAAGTTAAAAAAATCACAAAATAAACAATGGATCCTTTCTGCATCGGGATCTCCCTGTTGTTATTAATTATTTTAATTATAATTATTAATAAATACCATATCAATAAAAACTTACATAAAACGCTCAAAACGCTCTTTATCCACTTTACAGATCGGACACTTTTCCGGAGGTTCTTCCCTGGCACAGAGGTAACCGCATACTTTACACCGCCATACCGGCTTTGAAAGAGAGGGTACCTTTTTATTTGAACCGGTCTCTTTCGCTTTTCTCATAAGGGGATCACGGGGCCTCCTCTCCGGTACCCGTGAGATCTCTTTTTCCCCTTTGATGATCTTATCGGTTACATACAGTCCGCAGTAACAGGCGTCATATTCATTCAGGTCAGGGTCTCGATAATCGCAGGGGCATATAACATCCAGGTCTTCTTCCTTAACACCCTTTGCCAGCCGGCAGGGACAGGCCCAGTACCCGTAACGTGCTTCATTAACAAGGAGTCCGCTGATAAGCCCTTTTGTAAATTCCTCATCAGGGTTCAGGTGATATCCTGACTTTTCCACTTCCTGTTTTAGTTTCTGACAGGCGGCATCGATCTTCTCATCATTTATATCCTTCAGTTCTGTCATGGCTTCACTTTCTCCTTGATCTCATCAGGATCAAATCCGAGTATGGCTTCTTTATCATCAATAACAATGGTAGGGAAAGAGACGGATTCATTCCATTTTTCAACCACTTTTTCGATCTTATCTCTTTCATCTTCCGGAAGAAGATCCACATAAATGTAATCAAATTCAACTCCCAGCTCTTCCAGTAAACTCCGTGTCTTTTTACACCAAATACAGGTACTTAAAGCAAAAAGCACGATGTTCCTGGTCTTTTTTCCTTTAACATGATTTAATTTCATAGTCGCTCTCCCTGCTGATAAAATTTAATGTTTTCAGCTGTTCTTATTATTATATTGCTTCGGAATTCCTTTTCAATTAATAATATATAGCCACCGTCGTATAAAAATCAAGTAAAAATAATTGAAATATGAATTTAAATATTCTATACTTAACCTGATGAAGAATTCTAAAAGAGATCTCTTTGCGATCCTGACAGTTGTTCTGTTTTTTATACCGGGAATACTTATTGCTGCCTGGCCGATGTTCATGGGTAATCATTATCTGACAGGGAACAATGACGAGATCGTTCCTGACAGCGAGTACCTGAACTGGTCCCTGCAGGCCCCGTCCTACCTTTTTTACCCGGTTCCCCACCATAATGTGATCTATGTCAACTGCATGGATAAATATGTATATGCGATCAATGAGATCACAAGTGAAATAGTCTGGAAGTGTAAACTTGAATTCCCCCCGATGAAATCCCCCGTAACCTACAAGAATTATGTCCTGGTCACGGCAGGGGATTATATTTACTGTATTACCATACATAATGGCAGTATCCTGTGGTCCAGAAAAGAGGGAATATCGGTTCAGCTCTCCACCCCTATTATAATCAACGGGATCGCCTACTATGGGAGCAGAAAATTTTTTTATGCCCGTTTTATTGAGAATGGCCATTTAGTCTGGAAAAACGATCAGGTGCAGATCTACGGGGGCACTCCAATATACTGGAATAAAAAAATATTCTTTATCTCCAAAGACTTTCAAAAAAAGAGTTCTCAGCTTTTCTGTTTAAGCGCGGTGAACGGAAAACTGCTGTGGCACCAGGACCTTCCCTCTGATGCCAATATATTCACGCCTGTGGTATATAATAAAAAGGTATATATCGGTATATCAGAATCATTATACTCTTTTGACGCCGAGAACGGGGACCAGGTATGGACCAAACAATTTGATAATTATGTTGCTTCCCATACCGTCTTTGCCAATGACAGGCTGTATGTTTCTCTGGATAACGGCCGGATCTACATGCTTGATCCGGAGAAGGGAAAGATCATTGATTCATTTGAAAACTACAATGTCAAAGGAGCGTCCTTTATAATTATTGGAGAGACCGTCTACATCCCCAATTTAAAAGGCGAACTCTATGCGTACAACTCCTATACCAAAAAGCTGAACTGGAAATTCAAAACAGAATGGACAGACAAAAGAGGAACCTTGTCTTCAGCGAACGGCAGGATCTATATGGCCATGGGAAATAAGCTCTACAGCGTTGCACCCGGGATACTTCCTCCGGCCGGTAGTCTCATAGCATCCGCTGTGAGCCCTCCAAAAATAGAAAAGGAGAAGATCGATGTCAATCTGAAAGACAGTAAAAACAATCCTCTGCCGGGGGAGATCACTGTTGCACAGGATAACAAGATCTCAAGCCATCAGGTCCCTGAGGGAAAAACAACCATTGAAGTAGAAAAGGATAAAAAATTTTCCATTACGGCAAAAGCAAAGGACTTCTTCATAAAGTCAACCACCATTGAACCGAAACAGAAGAAGAAGAGCATTGACATCACTCTGGACCCGATCAAACATGAAGCCACCTATATCTTTGAAGATATAACCTTCAAATACAACAGTGCGGAACTGGAATCAACATCAATGCCGACTTTATCAGAGATCGCAAAACTGTTCAATGAAAACCCTCACCTGAAACTGAAGATACAGGGACACACGGATAATATCGGTGATGACAAATATAACACGGAACTTTCTAAACGGAGAG
Organism: Spirochaetota bacterium; assembly: GCA_018817865.1. Taxonomy (GTDB): domain Bacteria; phylum Spirochaetota; class JAHITG01; order JAHITG01; family JAHITG01; genus JAHITG01. The sequence continues at coordinate 1,541 of JAHITG010000025.1, read as the reverse complement.
CGGACAAAGTAAGGGAATACCTTGTCAAGAACGGGATCACCGACACCAGGATACAGACAGAAGGATTCGGGGAGTCAAAACCTATCGATACAAATGAAACAGAAGAGGGAAAGGCGAAGAACCGCCGTGTGGAATTCATTATCCAAAAAAAATAAGGTGCCGGGCTGTAATGGATAAGGTTTTGAAGATATTTTATTAACGGGGGTCAAACCTTGAAATGTGAAAGTTATTCTGGAACTTTCACATTTCAAGGTTTGACCCCAAATCACATATAGACCCAAAACCTTATCCATTACAGCCCGGCACCTTAAATGATCATCATGGCATCACCGTACGAAAAGAACCGGTACTTCTTTTCAATAGCTTCTTTATAAAGCTGTTTTAGCTTATCCAGGCCTGTAAAAGCGCTCACCAGCAGAAGAAGAGTACTTTTTGGCAGATGAAAGTTGGTGATCAATCCGTCTACGATCTTTGGTTCATAAGGCGGTATGATATAGGTGGTCACAGATCCGTTGTATGTACCTATTCTTTTTTTGGAAACAGCTGTACTTTCCAACCCCCTCACCACGGTCGTGCCAACAGCCAGGATCCTTCCTTTTTTATTATTGTTGATCAGAGCCACGGTCTCGTCCGGGATAATAAGATGTTCAGAATGCATAACGTGGTCTTCTACATTCTCAGAACGGATAGGAGCAAAAGTGGCATAGGAAATATGGAGAGTAATATATCCCATCCGTACTCCCTTCTCCTTGAGCTGTATTATTAGCTCATCGCTGAAATGGAATCCGGCTGTAGGAGCGGCAACAGCACCATACTCTTTCGCATATACTGTCTGATAATACCGGCCATCGATCCTTTTATTTGAAGCCCGTTTTATATACGGAGGAAGCGGGATCTCTCCTATACTGTCCACATCAGGAAAATCCATCTCCTTCTCGAATTCGATCAAAAACCGGCCTTCTCCCAGCGATTCCACGGGAATTACTTTAATCTGACCATCCAAAATGATCATTGTTCCCTTTTTTATCCTCTTTGCCGGTTTGATCAGGGCCTTCCACCTCTTTTTATCTATCTTCTCAAGAAGCAGTAACTCCACTCTTGCCCCGGTATCCTTCTTGATCCCGGAAAGGCGTGCGGCAAAAACCCTGGTATTATTGAATATCAAAATATCATCTTTATGAATATATTGAAGGATGTTTTTAAAAACAGTATGTTCCTGTTTATCCTCTGCCCTGGAATAGACCAGCAATCTGCATTCATCTCTTTTCTCTGCGGGGTTCTGGGCTATGAGGTCCCGGGGAAGGGGAAAATCTAATTCATCAACACGCATTGATCAATAATTGATGGCTTCCCTTACTTCACCGACAAGCGCTTCGAAGAGTATAATAATATCTTCATTGACCTTTCGTATCCGGGAAGCAAGAATAGTGGAGATCTCTCTTGTAATGGGTAAGCCTAAATGGGGGTACTTGTCCCCCAGCTTAATAAAATCTTTCCTTCTTATGACAAGAAGATCGCAGTCCGTATCAGCCATGACCGTT
>JAHITG010000265.1 GCA_018817865.1 Spirochaetota bacterium | reverse complement strand
TCTGATCCAATATGGTTTCTTTGTCCATCTGGCCGATCATGTACAGGTATTTTGCTTCTGCTTCCTTGTATGCATTTTCCAGAGTTTGTTCCTCATTTTTGATCCACTGGATGAGCTCGATCCGGGCCGTGACTCTGTCGGAGTCTGTTCCTGCATTAGTAACGCTGGCAAGTTTATCTTTTAACATATTGATCTTTTCAGCTCTTTCCTCATCCTTCCAGATGATCGATGCCTGCTCGAGCATTGCCTTCCCTGAAAAAAGCTCCCAGTCTGCATTGCCTTCATTAGCCTGTACGATCCCCTGCACAGCCTGATAGGCAGTCCTCACCTCTTCTGTCTCATCGATCCTTATCTTGATGGCCATGGCAATGGTCCTGGCGGATTGTGCCATGATATAATTCTTTATCTCTTTATTGTATGCTTCCAATGTATCGCTGATCTTATCTTCTGTAGAACGAAGCTCCTTGTATGCCAGGTCCAGGTCTTCCTGGATCTTTTCCCTGATACTGTCATTCTCAAGGGACATCATGACGATCCTTGCCTGCTCATAAGCAAGGACGGCATTCTCAAAATTGATCTTTGCCGTGTTCATCTCATCCACTTTTTCCTGCATGATGGACTGTCGGTTCTCCATCGTGGCCTTTGAGATGCTGTTGAGCTGTGCCATTAAATTGTTGTAATTGGAGACAGCCTGCTCCATCAGAAGGCGTGTCTCCTCCAGTTCTCTTTCACTCTCTTCTTTCTTTTCCCGTGTTGTGCCTGTTCCTTGAGCATACTCTTTTACGGCCAGGGCGATCCGGAGCCTCTGCTTCCAGTATGCCTCTTCTGCTTTCAATTTTTCCAGTGCCAGTTCCTCTTCGGACATATAGATAAGGCTGGACGGATCATCACTGAAGAGGCCATTGCCCCATATATCTTCATTATGATAAATATCTTCACTCTGTTCTGATAGAGTTACTATTTCATTTTTTATATTATTCCATTTTTCATACTGGTCTATGTAATACTGGTATTTCTTATAGCGTTCGTACAATTGCGCTGCATTTGTAATGGCCTGATCCCTTTCAGCAATATGTTCTTCACATTTGTCCAGGGTCTCAATAGTCTCATTTCTGCCATATGATATACTATTATATTCAAGCAGGTCCTTTACATTTGTACTTTTCTCTTCAATGCTATCTATGAACTGCCATGTTCCCAATTCATTATCATACAGTTGAATGGTCAGATCCGTACTGTTTTCCAGAAACCGGATTCCATGTACCTGTAAAACCTGTCCTGAAGAAAAATTGGAGTAGACCAGGAACTGTCCGTCTTTTGCTGATATGATATCTTTTTTAAAACTTCCGCTGCCAAATGAAACATCTTCATAATTAGTGATGACTCCTGAATATGTGATGGTACCCTTCAGCACTTTTTGTGAAGGCTGCATGGGAATCATCTTTACTATATAGATCTCGATCTTTCTGGTGCCTTGCATAAAGGCTTCTTTTAATTCCTCATATTTCTTATCGATAAGAGCCTGGTCCATCTCTTCAACTTTTGACTGCCAGTCATTATATTGTACTTCCACATTATTCCATTCCTGTAAGTATTTTTGTTTCATTTCATTCAGCCAGGTGAGGTTGTCTTCTGCCTGCCCCAGTATTCCACTTCCGCTTATAAGGACATCTTCTATCCCGGCTATGTGATTTTCCCAGCTCTCTTTCTGGATCTGAATGTATCGGGTGAGTTCTGCCTCGGCTTCCTGCCGTGCCTCTTCTACTTCCTGCCATTTATCATCCCATTCCCGTAAACCTTCTCTGATCCTTTCTTCCGTACGAAGCAGCCAGGCATCCCGTTCCTGCTTGATCAGTTCGTATCCTATCTCCCATTGTCTCTGTCCTTCTTCAAACTGTTCATGAGTATCTTCGCGCCAGATATTCCAGTTTCTGTAGAAACCATCAAGTGCTTTGTTCCATTCTTTCAGTCCGTCAGCAATTGCTTTTTCATATTGCCGGTATTGTGCAGACGAATCCCATTCTTCGGTATCTACATCAGTATTTAAAGCTCCCTCTATGGCTTTATCCGCATTCTCTTTTGTCTCCCCGATGATACGCTCGGCAACCACTTCAGCTCGCTTGCTTTCATATTCACTACGCATGCTTTCATCCCGCGTCTTATTCATCAGCCAGATGTTGCGGTTGCGGATCCAGGTGGCATCGGCTTCCCATTCCCACCGCATCTCAAATTCTGCTGCGATACGCTCCATCTCCTCACGGAGTCCTTTCTCCACCAGGTTCTTTTCTACCGGGTCAAAAATAGCGGAAAGCTCTTGCTGAATCTTCTCCTCGATCCTGTTCTTTACGGCAGTTCTTTTCTGATTCTTCTGTTCCGTGATATTGCGTAAATGGAGGGCCCATCGTTCCAAGCCCCCATTCAAGTCCAACATCTCCAAGTCTTCCTCGGTCTGACGGGCCCATTCTCTAAATTCATTTATCTCTGTTTCGTTTTTGATCTCATCTTCTATCTCTTCTGTCTTCGTCCGGGCGATCCATCCGCCTTTCTCTATCAGGCTGTCCGCATAAGCGTCTGCTTCCCATTCTGCCGTGTTCTCCAAAATGATCTGATCCACATCATCTTCAGTAATAGCGCCTTCTTTAAGGTCCCTGGCGATCTCTTCCCACATTCTCTTTTCCCATTCGGTTTTGACGATCTCTTTCCCTTTTTCAACGACTTCCTGCCATTTAACCTCTTCCTTGTATTTTTCCGCTTCCTTATAGAAGACGCCCATGTCCTGGCGGTCGTAGCGTTTATATTCCACCTCCGCAGAGAACAGATCGATGGTGCCTGTGATCAGGATGGCGGTAATGATGAGTATGAAATTAAGTTTAGTATTCCGTTTTTTTGATGATATCATGTTTTGCTCCTTATTATACTTTAGTAGGGACAAGGCATGCCTTGTCCCTACATTTACTTTATCTATAAAATATAATAATATTTCTAAAGAAAAGGGTGGGCCCACTTTAGTGAGCCCTGATGATTTCCTGGGGAAATCTTTTCCATTTGCACTTCTTAAGACGACACCTTTTAGAAAAACGGCCAACTTTTTTTAGGTTTTTTAATTAAAGAAACAGGCCTGAAGGCCTGTTTCTACATTATTTTTTTTGAAAAGATCTATTGCTGTATTATTTTGATGCAGGTATATCTATAATGTAGTTATAAAATATTAACTAAATCTTTACCACCCTAAGATTCCGGCTCTCACAGCCGAAATGACAATTATATAAGGGGGAAAGAAAATTTAATAAAAGAGAATGGTAGTCCTGTATAATTAATGGCAATAAAAAAATTTATTATATATTATAGGAGATATTAACTATTATTTAATAATAATCTCAAAGAAGAGAGTTCGTGCATCCTCCGTTGTTGCTACAGAGGGCTTTTTCCAGCGGACCCATTTTATATCCTCTTTGTTGGGAAGGGTATTATCATAATCAGCGGAACTATAGCTCTGACTGGGAGAGGTATTGGTGGAATACTGGAGGGTCCAGGATGTGGCTGTCCCGTTGTAAGCTGTTTTAAATGTGGTCATGCTGTACTCCATGCGGTCATATATGACAACTTCATCGGCTGAGACACTTCCTGTATTGGAATATTCAATTAAGTATTTCACAGTGGACCCCGGTATGGCTGATCTCTGTACACCGGCCAGTGTAACATTGCTGACTGATTTACTGATAGATATTGTAGTATTCGCTCCTCCAATTATCCTGAAATTATTAGACTCCTCTTTTTCTATGACCTCATCAGAGCTGTTCAATGTTGAAATGACACAAAAATAGTTGCTGGATACCACAGCAGGATTCACGACTCCACTGATCCTGAGTTTAAAAGCTCTATTAGCATTAACCTGGCTCCCACCTGATCTGGTTAAGACAATCATTGATCCGAAGGAGCTCACTCCCAAAGAGCCGTCAATGTTGGCCACAACCGCTGCAGTTGGAGAATTGAAAGAGAATCCGGTTGGGAACTCTATCTTTATTTTACCTGTACTTGGTATCACATCACCTGAATACATACCTGTAACATAAACCAGTGTATAAGATGTTGTAGAACTGGCAGTCTCGTCTGCTGCCTTTAAGTAAGAAGGATGCCCACCTATAGCGCCCCTGACCGTACCGTCCGGCTGGGCCACACCAATAAGAGGAGAATTCCACTGTAACCTGCCATTACTAACCTCACTGACAAACAAAGGATCCGCATACATACAACCTGTACTCCAGACCAATCTCCCGCTTCCCGTATCAAGCTTACCGCTATTCTCTGCACTACAATAATAGGCGTACTGATACCATGTTGGTTGTGCTCCTCCTATCCCAAAGCTATAGCTATAATTGTACCCTGTTGCATTATTATAAATTGCATGCCCGTTGTTCTGAAAATAGATCCCGTAATAACCTCCCCTTGCAGTGTTATAATTAACGTAGACTTTTGGCCAATCAGGAAATCTAAATGCTTCCAGATAAGAATCATTAAGAGAAGCCCTTGCAACAACATTTTTATAGCACCATCCACCGCCACCATCAGCACTGCCGGATCCGGCATTCCATATTATACCTTTTCCTGTCTTCCATATTTTATTCCTTGCAATAACCTGTCCTCTGATACAATTATCTATATATGGATTATCTTCTGTAAGTATCGCATAGTCCATTCCATGAACAGTATTATCAAGGATCTTATTATCAAGAAAAGTAGTGGGCCCTGAATAGCTGTTATCTACCATGACATGTATCCCGTAGTGGTCCATATCATGAACCCAGTTATATCTTACAATATTATTATCACTATTTAATAAATATATTCCATGAAACGGTATAATAGGGATTGCCTGGCCGGAATCATGAATATTATTACTGGTAATGGTATTGTTATCAGAATCATGAAGATAGATCCCGTAACAATTAAAACCTACATTAGCAGCTATACCATATATCTCATTAGCAGAGATAACATTACCATCGCTCACATTCTCCAGTCTGACAGCACTTCCGTTATTAGCCGGAGCATAATTATGATGGAGTATATTATTGGTAATCACACAACTGGTAGAGTTATTCAGGTATACTTGAGCCACTCTGGAATTGGTAAATTTAAAATTCTCTATCCGTACACCTGAAAGGCTCTGAATAACAAAACCGTAATTTTTAGTTATACCCGGATCCAATATAACATCATCACTATATCCGATAAAAATATCGTTATCATGCTGTATAGCCACAGTCTCGTAATATCGCCCATTAGTAACATAAACAGTGTCCCCTGATGATATGTTAGAAGCGGCATAACCCAATGTTTTCCAGGCTTGGGCCCAGCTGGTACCGAGTGATCCGTTATTACCGTTGGTCTTAACATAATAGGTCGCACCTGTTGCATCTCCGGGTTGAAATAAAATAGTTGATGAAAATAACAAGAGCATTATCAACCCGTATTTGTGCAATCGGTTTCGCATAAGTCTCAAATTATAAATTATTCTAAAATGGATATTAACACCTACAAGTATTATTATTAAGATTTAATAAACAAATATGAATGTCATACCTTTCATATCATTAAGATCAACAGATTATTCTATTTGATCATTAAATCCCCTCTGAAGATAATTTACACAATAGAATCAAAAAATCAAGAAAAAATTATCAGGAAGTCATCTGGTGAAGTTTTTCCAGAATAGAAGAAGCTTTATCTTCAATGTTCTTTGAATCCCGGATGATTGACGTGATAAAGTCATTCTCTTCATATTTTCCGCGAACCGCTTTAAAATCCTTCTCTTTGATATCATTATCCCCGTCTATCCCGAAACCGATCCTGGCTGTACTGTCAAACTCTTTTTCAGCATCCTTTAAGATCATATTATTTAATTTGATTGAATTCTCCTTCCACTCTTCAATGATCTTAATAATATCCTCTTTTAAAAGATCATTGCTCTTTCTTCCGGCAATTTTTTGGATCAGACCTGCAGTCCACTTCCACTCTGCTTCAGAATATTTATTATATATATTCTTCAGTTCCTTTTCCACTTCACTGACCTGCGTGATCTTTTTCAGCTCGATCGATCGTATCAGTTCATCAACCTCTTCTGCAGGTGTGACCATACCTGAAATATCAAGCCACTTTGTATTATTAACATTCGCGTCCGTAAACATACGTTCTTTTATCGTTTTAAAAGATCCGGCTTCATTCAGTTCTCCCAGCCTGTCAAGCAGTGATCTGCCAAGAAAGATCTTGACCGCCATCGAATAATATTTGGAACAGGACTTCAGCATCAGTCGTTTCATGCGGATACCGTTGTACTTCACATATTCGGACCCTTTATCTGTTTTCTCATACAGATCGATTAAAATACTGCTTCCTTTCAGCATCTTCTCAACAATGTAAGGGCTGAACAGATCAAAATTTATCAGATCAAGCTTATCAGGATCCCTCCGCCTGTCCCTCGAAGGCCACTTTGTGCTGTCCCTCCTGGTACCTACGGTAAAAAGGTTCATGGCCGGTGTAAGTATGCTCATACCATTATCATCCGTAATATAGGAAAAGGGGAAATCAGATGTATCAAAATTGGAGTAATGCTTTCCAATAACAGCTGAAAAAGCTCCAATCCTGCATGGCCAGAGCAGGTATGAGAACGAACCGGTTTTTGATCCGCGCTCCAGAATACCCTGGTGAACAGGACCCAGTTTGTACATGTGATTGCTTTGATTGGTCCCGCTGCCGGCATTATAAAAAGAGAACATCCCGGCAATAAGCAGGGTAGATTTATGATGGGTCACCGTATACGGCCCGGCAAAGATACTGCAGGCTTCCCCATGATATCCTTCGCAATTTGCAAAGAAGACCGAGTTTTCCGCACTGTACTGGTTCCCTATTTTTACACCCTGCCCGATAAAACAGTTCCTGATAATGGCAGAACCGTCCACACGAGAACCTGAAAGGATGATAAAGTTTTTTGCGATCACTCCTTCGCCGATCAAAGCCGGATCCTCCTTACAGCTTTGGATCGTTCCATTTTCAAGATACAGGGCACCCCTGATCCCGGCATACTCACCGAGCAGAATATTTTTTATATCTGAGCTATTTTCGATGCGGCTTCCCTTCCCAATAACACCCCGAGAGGCCTCTTTTGACTTAATATATTTATCTATGATCTTTTCAAAGTTTTGAATGAATTTCCTGTTATGCCTGTATGAGACAAGAAAATATGCCATCTGTGATGAAAGCCTGTCAAAGATGGTTATCTCCCTGCCTCCACCTTCATTTAAAACCTCCAGTTTTACACCACTACCAAAAGTACTAACGCCCTCTACGATCAATGTCCTAGTATTATAAATGAGAACATCTTCTTCAACAATATAATTTGCAATATTCTGAACATTAGAGATCAGGACATTATCACCGATGGAACAGTTGTGGATAGAAGAATCATATAATCCGGAGGCTTTCTTTATTCCGCCCGGAAACAAAACATCTTTATTGAATAGTCCTATCTTTACATTTCCGCTGAATTGAACATTTCGTACCCTTCCCGGATCAAACATATCTTTAACCGATATCGTATCCCATCCTTCCGGGCTACAACTGCAGTTCTGTAATTCAAGCAGACCGATCTCTCTCTCATTTAATTTTCTGTATAGCATGAGCCATCCCTCCTGATTTTAAGTGATTGTTGACCAAATGGATATTTATATAAAATAATGGTAGCCGCAAGCTTCACTCTACGAGTACAAGCAGCTTGCGTTTAAATACATTGTTTTAGCATTACACAGGCTACTTATGCCCGCAGGCTAAAGCCTGCGGCTACCTTATTTAAATCCATTTGAGCAACAGGTCTAAATACTTTACAATGCTGGAAGTTTTAAATTCTCTTTCTCAATATCCTTGAAGTATTTTACCGTGGACTCTTTCAGTTCCATGGTTGCATCATCATCAACTGCCAGGATAGAATGCTCATGAAGCTGAAGCATTGAAACGGTCCACATATGATTGACCCCTTCTTCCACCACCTTCTGAAGAGCATGAGCCTTCTTATAGCTGTTTGCAATGATAAGGACCTGGTCCGCATCCATGACCGTCCCTACTCCCACGGTCAAGGCAGTTTTGGGTACCTTGTTGATATCATTATCAAAGAAACGGGAATTTGCCAGCTGCGTATCATAGGTAAGCGTTTTCACCCGGGTCCTGCTGGTTAAAGAAGAGCCGGGCTCGTTAAAAGCAATATGGCCGTCCGGGCCGATGCCCCCCAGAAACAGATGGATCCCGCCGGCATCTTGTATCTTCTTCTCATAATCAGCACATTCTTTTTCCAAGTCCTTGGCATTCCCGTTCAGGATATTAATGTTTTCCTCGGGGATATCAATATGACTGAACAGATTGTGCCGCATGAAGTGATGGTAGCTTTCCGGATGATCCTCAGAAATGCCGACATATTCATCCATATTAAAAGTAATAACATTCTTAAAAGATACTTTCCCTTTGTTATGGAGTTTTACAAGTTCTTCATAGGTCCCCAGCGGGGAAGATCCTGTAGGAAGGCCCAGAACGAACGGCCTCTCTTTTGTCGGCCCGAAGTCCTT
>JAHITG010000264.1 GCA_018817865.1 Spirochaetota bacterium | reverse complement strand
TTGGTCCTGGGAATTTCTTGTAAAGAAATTCCTCAGGGTCGAAAAAATCTCAAGGGTGGTAAAAATTTAAGTTTTCAGTTTACCGATTGGTCCAGTCAGACCACCACATCACATCTACTGCGGACTGCAAGCGCGCATTTGTAATGTTGTTTGTCTGGGGCCAGTGCTGGCTCATCTTGACACTTTTCCTGTGATACCAGAATGTTTCATATTCCTTCCAGTGAACTTTTGTATATTTCCCGATCTGTCCGGCATCAGTAGTATGATTGGTAATATGAATAATAAAATAATTTTCCTCAGGTTTCTTCTCTACTATTTCAGCATAAAGCTCATACCAGCCTCCACCATCATCATAATATCCGTCATTAGAAATGATCCATTTCCCGCCCCATACAACATCCTGCCAGGTACCGATCAATTCATTAAATAAAAACCCGCCGGGATTACCGCTCGGCTCCCTGGTATCAAGCGGTGAAAATGGATCACTGTTGTTTGAACAGGAAACCGTGAAAGTTAAAAAAACAGAAACTATCAATAAGATTTTTACACACTTACACATTTAAATCCTCCGACATCATATTTTCAGCCTTAAAAATAAAAAAGCCCTCTATCTGCGATAAACAGATAGAGGGCTTGCACCCGTGTCTCTTCAACACCTCTATAAATAATTCCTTCTTCTCCTCGAGAAAAAAATATATTCTACTGATAACGGCAGGTCTCCTGACTTGAAAGTAAAAATCGATCTTCACCTTCCCATTCCTTCTTCATTAAAAGAACAGTGGCATATAAAAGATCATCACCTTTCTCACAGTGGCGGGACCGTAGCGGATTCTTCACCGCTTTCCCTTTTTAAGCCTGACGGCACCGTTATTTTTATATTTAAATATTAAAGAACTAAATCTGTACTGGATTAATTTTTTAAAAACGTATCAATGGTTTTTAAAATATTACTTACATTCTCTTCATTGATATTATAAAATATCATTTTACCCTTACGCTTTTTTGTTATTATTCCGGAATTCCTTAAAATATTTAAGTGCTGTGAAATATTAGGTTGCTTAATTTTTATCTGTTCTGACAATTCACTTACACAGGCTTTTTCATCTCTTAAGATCTCTAATATTTTAAGCCGAGCCGGATGAGCCATAGAATGTAAAAATTCGGATTTCTTTTCCAGGTAATTTTCATCAAAATCAGCTTTCATTTAAGCCCCCTTCAGACTTACTGTAATAGTACATTATCGTACAATAGTTACCTAACCTTTAAATTAATAGATAATTAATATATCTTTCAATCCTAATGTCAACAATAATCCAAAATTTTTTAAATAAAAGATGATACAATTTTATAAAACGAGAAAAAAAGAACGGAAATAAACATTATCTTAATTGCTTTCACAGATATAATTGAATTGATCTTAGCGCCTGTAAAGAGCCCCGCAAATCCTGAAAGAACAATATAGAAAGCAACATTCCACAACTGATTTAAGGAATACAATCCGGATACCACACTATTCAAATAAAAAGTATAACTAAAAGCAATAATGGCAGTAATAAAGATGATCCCAACGGAATTGGTCACAGCCTCTTTCATCTTAAAACCAAATAAAAAATGGAGCACAGGTACAAAGATAGAACCACTGGCGATCCCGATACTGCCGGTGAGGAATCCGGCGGGAATGCCCAGCAGATACAGCCATTTACTGTGATTAGTTCCATCGGAATATTTAAAATCCTTTTTCAAAGATCGTATCATTCGAAAAATTGCATACAGCAGATAAATGCCTAATATTGCTTTTATGAAATCCCCTGATACCCTGTTTGCTACATAAGCACCAACTAAGATCCCCAAAAAAGTGAATAAAATAAGATACCGAACGGTTTTAAGATGGATCTTTTTTAAATTTAAGAAAAAGACAGTCCCGCATATAAAAATATAAAAGACCTGTGCAATATTAACTGCAAAAAGGATTCCAAAATGGTAATATGTAATTAGAACAGGAAGTATTATCAATCCACCGCCAATACCTAAAATTCTGACACTCAAACCTGCCAGGTATCCGGTAATGATCAATCCTGCATAGAACATAATTTACTTTTTTGAAATTACCTTTTTCTTCTTTTTCTTGACGATCCTGTTAATATCTTCAGTAGAAAGTATCTCTTTTTCCAGTAAGCTTTTAGCAAGTTTATTCAATAGCCCTATGTTCTGCTTTATTATCTTTTTTGCGCGGCTTAAAGCAACTTCCACGATTTTCCTTACTTCTTCATCTATCATGACCGCAGTCTTTTCACTGTAGTCTCTATGCTGAGAGATCTCACGGCCTAAAAAGACATGCTCTTTTTCCGTAGCTACAGAGATCGTACCCATCCTTTCACTCATTCCCCATTCACGCACCATTTTCTGAGCAATATGGGTAGCCTTTTCAATATCATTTTTTGCACCGGTTGAGATAGTCTTAAATCTGAGCTCCTCTGCTACTCTCCCGCCCAAAAGCATACACAGCATATCTTCCCAGTATTCTTTGATATAATTATGTTTATCATCAATGGGCAGACTTTGAGTAACGCCCAATGCCATACCACGGGGAATGATCGTTACTTTATGGATCGGGTCCGTGTGCTTCAGCAAAGCACCTAAAAGAGTATGTCCGGATTCATGAAAAGCTATGATCTCTTTTTCTTTATCATTAATGATCATACTTCTTCTTTCAGGACCCATCAGGATCTTATCCTTGGCTGACTCAAAATCTTCCATCTCCACAACTTTTCTGTTCTTGCGGGCGGCCAGAAGAGCCGCTTCATTGACCAGATTCTCAAGGTCAGCCCCGGTAAATCCGGGAGTACCCCTCGCAATATATGAGAGCTTTATCTTCTTTGCAAGTGGTGTATTCTTTGAATGTACTTTTAAAATCTCTTCACG
>JAHITG010000263.1 GCA_018817865.1 Spirochaetota bacterium | reverse complement strand
TTTATTGACATTCTGACCGCCTTTACCCCCGGACCTGATAAACTTCTCTTCCAGATCATCTTCCCTGATCTTTAGCTGGTCCATTCTCTCCCGCAGTTTTTTCTGTTTTCCGGGGCTTGCGCCGAAATCAATCATTTTTTTCCCCGTTATTATTTTTTCTGTTTTGAAGCGATCACCGACATGGCAGCGCCGATAATACCGGCATTATTCTTTAACTTTGCCGGTACGATCCTGCATGGAACCGTAAAATGCTTTTTATATTCTTTGAAATTTTCACTAATGCCCCCGCCTATAATGATCAGGTCCGGCCATAGCAGTTTATTGATCTTTGAAAAGTATTCATCCAGCCGAAAGGCCCATTCTTTATATGTAAGGTTCTGCTCCGTTCGTACTGCTGCGGAAGCCCGTTTCTCTGCTATCTTTCCCCTTAGCTCAATATGGCCAAATTCCGTGTTTGGAAGTAATTTCCCATCAATAAAGACTGCGGTTCCAATTCCTGTGCCTGCTGTTATTAAAAAGACAACACCCTTTTTATCTTTACCCGCACCAAAGTTCATCTCTGCCAGGCCGGCTGCATCAGCATCATTAACTACAGTGATAGCGCTTTTCCCGTGTTTTTTCAGCATGGAAGTGATGCTTTTGCCCACCCAGTTCTGGTTCAGGTTTCCCAGGAAAAGAACTTTACCGTTCCTGAGTGAACCCGGGAACCCGCATCCTATGGGCCCGGTCCATTTGAAATGAAGAAGGATCTTCTTGACGGCTTTCATCATCTCTTGAGGTTCTGCGGATTTTTGAACGGATATTTTCAAGACAGGCTGTAATATCTTTCCTGTCTTTGTATTCACCGGAGCTGCCTTTACTCCTGACCCTCCGATATCGATTCCTAAAACATTCATCTCTTTAATCACCTGATATTAAATGTGTTTCAATATAATAATTATAATCTTTTTGTCGAGGATTTATTTGAAAAAGTTCTGGCCGAAAAGAATCCAAAATACATAAAAAAGTAAGGATAAACTTTAAAAATGCCTTGAAAAAAGCATTTTCAAAGTTTTTCAACCACCACTTTTTTAAATGTATTTTGGATTCTTAACTCTACTTTTTCAACCCCTCATGTATTTAGCAATGCATGAGGGGTTGAATTTAAATCCTTGACAAATCAAGTCATATTATATAGGTTATCTGTAATATGAAGAAGATCCTGTTATTCAGACACTCTAAATCTCTTCCCACAGAACAAGGAAAGACCGATAAAGACCGTGTCCTTGCCCGGGATGGTATCCGAGATGCAGAGACTATGGGAGAGTATTTTAAATTAAACAGCCTGATACCTCAGCATGTGGTCTGTTCTTCTGCTTTTCGCGCTAAGCAGACCCTTCAGGTATGTCTTGAAAAAATGAGCTTGGCAGTAGAGACTGATTTTGACGAAAGGATATACCATGATGGAGTGGATGGTATTCTGGATATTGTACGTGAGCTGGACAATAGGCTTCACCTTGTAATGATAGTGGGGCATAGCCCTGATATGGAAAGTGTAACGGAGTATTTTTTCGGCAGGGCCTTTCCTTTTGGAAAATTCAGTACCAGTGGCGTGGCTCTTCTGGAATTTAATGTTGATCAATGGAAGGATGTCAGAGAGAATACGGGTGAATTAATGCTTTTTAAAACACCCGGAATGATTAATCGGAAAGAATAATAAAACGGCATAGATCTTTATTCGTATAGGGTCGCTTTTTTTACTTTTTCAGCGATCTCTTCTCCTGCCAGTAACCTTATTAAAGTTAATGAAAAATCAAAAGCAGTACCGGGTCCCTGAGAGGTGATCAGATTATCCGAAGTAACAACCCGATCATTTTTATAGATCACATCATTCGGCAGATCGTTCTTGAAGGCAGGAAAACAGGTGATCGTTTTGTTGGATGCAATACCCGAAGGGGCAAGAACGATCGCAGGGGAAGCGCAGATCGCAGCAATGATCCGATCGTTCTCGTTTTGAGTTTTTAAAAGCTTCAGTACTTTTTCGGAACCGGCCAGGTTTGCCGCGCCTTTTCCGCCGCCCGGAAGGATAAGCACATCAGGTTCATTCGGTATTTCATCGATCAGACAGTCGGCCTTTAGAGTTATACCTCTTGAACCCCGAACTTCCAGGCCGGATAACCCGGCAACGGTTACTTCGATCCCGCCTCTCCGTAAAAGATCGATCGGGGTGACGGTTTCTATCTCTTCAAAACCCTCGGCGAGTATTATCACGGCTAGTTTTTTCATAATTCTCCTTTAAAATTTAAATGCAATACCTGCTGTGAATGATAAACTGCTGAAGGAAAAGACTTCTGTGTTTTCTATCCTGGGCTGGTCTGTATCACCGGGTTCGTCGGTGGAGCTGTCCTCTTTATACAGGACCTCCTTATCCCTTGTTGTGGATTTGCCAAGCTGGTCGACTCCATTAGCTTCATATTTTGTAAGGATTGTTTTATCAGTATTTAGGGAGAGGAAACGCAGAATAAATCCAATATTCAATGCCATAGAATCTGTCAGATCATATTCTGCTCCGATTGATGCGTTATAGCCTAATCCTGAATTAAAGGTGGTCTCTGTCTCACCAATGAACAGGGTACTGTTCGTATAGGTTCCTGAGAATACTTCAAAATTTTTGTTTTCCATGGTAGCGGTAGCCGTTGCTCCCGGTGTAATACTGGGGCCGAACCCGATATACGGCTTGAGAGGACCGGTTTGTGTAGATATCTTCAGGGATATATCGATGGGTACGAATGAAACACTCAGAAAAGATATGGTAGTTGCATCAGCCTGCGGAGGTGTATATTTTCGCAGACTCTTGCTTAGTTCTGTCTCAGGTCCCGTTACATAGGTGAGAGCCAGTTCCAATCCCAGGTTCTCAGATATATTGTATAAGGCTGAGATCCCAAAATTAAATCCGCTTCCGCCTGAAAAATAGAGATTCTCATTTTTCTGAACCTTGGCAGGAGTAAATGAATTATCCTCTGTATGATCCGTCCCGATCACATTCTGATCAGTCGGGAATCCATAACCCAGATAGGGACGGATTGATATTTTTGCATTTATAAGGCCGGTGAAAATGAAGAAAATAGTGCTTATGAGAGCTATTTTTTTCACAGCTCCCTCCTTTATCTGTTCTTGTTATTAATTTGAATTATTATAATAGATATTATTTATTGGGAAGTCAAGAAAAAAGAACCGGGACAGGTACAATACTTTAAAAAGTATTGTACCTGTCCCGGTTCTTTTTAGTTTTTTTATATAAGGTTCTATATTATAATTTTTTAATAGTCAGACCAATAGTATGCTGATCCGAAAAAACTGACAGCGGGACATAGGTATAATGAAGGGCAATGTTAAATCGTGTCAGTCCGAGCCTGACGACCGTATCAACACCTGTACCCAGGGTCAATCCTCCCTCATCTTTTCCCACCTGGTATCCGGCTCTGACAGGAAAGAGATCAAGCAGTTTGTATTCCATTCCAAAATAATAGCCCATCCGTTCCTCGATCATCTCCCTTTCAACTTCTGCTCCTATATTAAGATTATCAAGGATGTAAAAACCAACTCCTCCCCGGGCTGTCAGGGGGAGGGAAGTCTCTTCTGAACTGTATTTTATCTTTGAGCCGATATTTAACACAGATATTGTAAAGAAGAGGTTATTTCCTTTTCTTAATATGTCTTCATTATAATTGTTCAGTTCTTTGTCGTACTGTACTGTGCTCTCTTCGATCTCCCTGTCTCTTTTACTGATCAGGGTATTCAAGTCATCCTGCAGTTTTTTCCGTTCGTCAAGTTTCAATGCCGGGCTGTTCAGCCGGGCCTCCAGAGATTCGATCTGATTTGCATATTTTATTTTTATCAGTCTGGTATTCTCATCTTTTTCAAAGTTAACCTTTTCTATATATATATCCTGATCCTTGGTCGAGAGTGTTTCATCCATATCCTTCAGCTTATCCTTGAATTCTTCCCGCATTTTTATCAGGGCAGCCTCCCTGAGCCTGACCACATCTCCTTCGCTTTCCTGATACTGTTTACTTGTAATTATATTATAATACTTTTCTTGGATCTTATATGCCTGATCTTTATAGTCTTCCTCACTTTTTAACAGTGCTTCCGGGATCTTCTTGCCGAGCTGTTTATTCACTTCCAGCTGGGCCAGGATCTTTGAATACCTGTTATTCAGGCTGTTCATCTCGCTGTCCATCTGGGAAAAAGTAGAAGCTTCTTTTCCTTCTGCCACGTTTGAATCCACGATCTCCTTCAGTGAATCATTAAAATTATTTACCAGGATAGCCTTCTTTTCTTTCTTTATATTGTCCTGAAAATTGTTTATTTTTAATGTCAGTTTTGTTATCTGATCTTTATAGTTGCTTTCAAGCCGCGTGATCTCTGTTTTTGACATTTTTATCATAGGGCTTGTTGGGGGTTGAGAAGTTTCCAGGTTTTTTAATTTTATCTTCAGTAACCGCAGGGACTGGTCTCTTTTAAATATGAGATCTTCCCTCTCTTTGGTCAGCTGCTCCAGTTTTAATTGAATATTTTTATTCAGGTTTTCCAGCTGTTTGAACTTTTTTAATTCATATCTCTGCCGGATATCCAGCCTGACCTGGTTCCGCACCTTTTCATCCTTAAGTGATTTAAAGAACATATCCTCGATGCGTTTTTTTTCGGTTTTTGAAAGGGTCTTCTGGTCATCGATCAGCTTTTCGATCTTTTTGATCTCTTTATCCAGACTCCCGCTGAGTTCTGTTCTCTTCTTTTCCATTTTATCAATGGATTCCTGTTTTTCCCTGATCTTATCTGCTGTTTTCAGTAATTTTGATTCTGATGTTTCCGGTTTCTCTTCGTCATCATCATTTTCTTCTTCTTTTTCCTTTACTTCCTTTACGGATTTTTCTATTTTCTTATTGGTCGGTTTCTTCTTTTTTTCCTGGATGATCTGTATTTTAAGCCTCTTTTCTTCCAGCTGCAGGGCTTTGATATTTTCTTTCTGCTGTTCGATCTCATTATTGATGCTCATGATCCGGGGATTAAGTTCGTTCTCTAACGTGATAAGTTGACGGTTATAATTGTTGATGAGCTCGCTGAAACGTCTTTCCGATTTTATGATCTTAACTTCCCTCATAAAATGGAGTTTCTCTCCTTCATTGCTCATCTGTTTCAGTTTCTGTTCTGTTTTGAAATCTTCCAGGACCTCATTATAGTATCTGTTCAGATCGTTTATCTTCTTATCCCGCTGATTATAAAGGTTTTTGGTTTTATTGATCTTTGCAGTGTCAAGTTTATCCTTTTTATTAATTAATTGCTCTTTCTGCTTTTCCAATGATTTCTGCTGTACGGGATCCTTTTTATTCTTGATCTGAGAATCCAGTTTCTTTACTTGTTCCTCGATCTCCCGGATCTCTTCATTTATTTCAGCCTGCACCGGTTCTATTTCATTTCTATATTGCTCCTGTACATTCTTGATATCCAGGTCCCGGTATGATTTGATCTCTTTTTCAAAATGGAAATCACCGGCAGGCATCATGTAAGTTCTTAAGCTGTATGTTAAACCGACATCAGCAAGGATCGCAGACCCGGAATAATCGACTATACTGCTTCGGTAGTATTTCAGGTTCACTCCACCATCCAGATTGTTCCATATCCTTTTTCCGAATCCAAGGGTGAATACCATGTCACTGATATTATCCAGCTTTGTCTTGGCAATGATAGATCCTTTTTCAACAGTATTTTCATAGATATCCGGATAAACGATGGCTTTAAAGCTTATACCCATGCCGCCACCGAATAACGGCATCCCGATATTCAGTGCATCATAATTAATTTCAGTAATATGCTTCTGATACAGGGCGGACATCTGCACTGTTCTCAGGCGGGCTAATGAGGATGGATTATAAAGCATGGAATTTACATTATCTTTTAAATAGGAAGTGGCTTCTCCCATGGCAATAGCATCTGCAGAGCTCCCCATCAGCAGGATGGGACCGCCGGTTGTACCTGTTTTTGCAGACAGGTTTATTACTGCAAGCGGAATTAATAATAATATTATTATAAGATGCTTCATGATATCCACCTCTTTATTTGTGAAATTATTTTACGAATACTACCTTATCACTGGATTTATTCCCTTTGCTGTCCTCTACTAGGATAATATAGATACCGGGGGCAACTTCATCATTCGTATCATTTTTTAGATCCCATACGGCCACTTTTGACGGGCCGGATATTACACTCATCTCGGCGTATTTTTTTATCAACCTTCCCCTGATATCAAATACTTTAATATTGATATTTATTTCTTCTTTGTATGGGTTGTTGTAATATATGGGAACCTCTTTTGCTTCTCCGGGTTCTATATAATTATTAACAATATTCAGATAATTCCTCGCACCGATCTCAACTGTGATCGTGCCTTCATAAATGATGTCCGGCCTGTTCTTATCTTTTATCTTTATGGTAAAGAGCCCCGGTTCGTTGATGATAATATTGTCGATCTTTTCGAAATTTTTCTTCCCGCTGACAAGAGCCGTTTCCGGGGGGAAAGTATGATTTGTAAAAAGGACTTCATTTTTGTATAACTTGATCTCGATCGTATCCAGCAGTTCCACTGTATTCTGCCATTTATCAATAATGGAGATATAGTATTGAAAGGGTTCCCCGGCCAGGATATGGGTCTGTGCATCGATTTTAAATCTGTCAGGGACATCGGCCACAACGGAGATATTGACCTCGCCTTTATAGCCGTACTCATCTATGACCAGCAGCCTGTTCTGCCCGGCATTGTAAATGATAAAGGTTGAAGCGCTTATATTGGTATAGCCGTTATTTTTTATCTGAAATTTATCGGTTGAAGACGTTGTGGGAGGTGTGAGCGGATTATTGTCAAAAGGGATCTTATTACTATAAAGTTCGGACATCTCTTCCAGGTTGAAATAAAGGTTCCCTGTATAATTTGCAACAATAGCGTCTACATAATTCCTGGCGCTTACTTTAAGATTTGTGATACCGTTCTCAAGCAGGGTCTTGCCGGCTGTAATGAAGATTGATGACAGGTTGTTATCATTCTGGTCGGTTATGTTGAAATGATGAACAGCAGGAGAGACTGAGATATCCCTGGACCAGTCACTATTCAATGTCCCGTCTGATACGAGTATTTTATAAACCCCTGTCTTTGTCAGTTTAAAAGCATTGGTCGTGAAAGTATGATAGCCGTTATCTGCTCCTGTAAATGTATAGGGATTGCTGTTTGTATTGGAAATGATCGCAAAAGGCAATGAATAGGGAGTAGGGGGTACATTGGTCGGGAAGAAAGTGATCGAACCGGTATAATCCTCATCCACATTTCCATATTTATCCCTGGCGCTGACAGACATGGAGAATCCCTGATTGATATTGACAAGCGAGGGGTCGTTCTGGATCCAAAGGTTGGTTGCTTCTACTGATGTAGATATCAGGTTAGGTGCACTGATCTGGTTGGTGATCCTGCCCCATACAGTCCAGTCATCTCCCCTGTGTACGGCAATCCCGTAGGTCACTGATTCTACGTCTAAAGTAGCATTGTCCAGGATATTGGTGGAGAGATCAGCTGTCAGATACATGTAGACCGTTTTTCCTGTTGGAAAGTGCATATTGAGATTTGGTCCGAAATAGACCCTGTCATTTACAGAGCCGAATGAGGAAGGGCTGTAGTCCTGATCAAAGTTCACATTTGACTGGCATTCATTCCCCGTACGGCATTCCACTTCATCACCGTTCCCCCATATTCCATCCAGATCATAGTAAAGGTGGAGTGCTGTTATGTTTGAGCTTGCAAGGGTTCCGACATTATCAAAATCCATCTCATAAAGATGGGGGTAAGCAGTATTATTCGGATAATTATAGTCATTTGTGAAATCCCCTGTATTTTGCACCTGAATTTTATGGATGAGAATATTGGTTGTGCCCGGCTTATTTGATAGAGAAGAATTGATGGCAAAACCTGTGATATTCATTGTGCCCCACATCTTTGCTTCAATCTGCATAGGAATAAGAAACATAATAATAAGGATATATATTTTTACTGCTTTCATCTTTATTTTACCACTACAATATGATGTCTTTCTGTGGTAGATCCTCCTTTAATAACAGCAATATAAACACCGCTGGATACGGTATCTCCGTTATCATTTTTTGCATTCCAGGATTTAAATCTATTGATCCCGGGGACAGCGGACTGGGGCTGGAATTCTTTGACGAGTTTTCCTGTAATAGAATAGATCTTTACAGTTACGTCAATGCCGGTATCTTTAGTGTTATTATAATAGATATCAACTGATTGGGACCCTCCAGGATGAATATAATTGTAGGATACGGCTGAGTTCCTTGATCCTTCTATTGTCAGACTAACAATGACATTTTTATAGGCTGAGATGGAAGGGGTGTTCAAATCTGTGACCTTTATACGAAAATTACCGCCTTCATTTATCTGAACGCTGTTCAGGTCGCTGATAGTTACTTGTCCTGATGAAAGCTGGAGGTCGCCTGAAGGATATACGGCTTCCACGGCTTTGTCCGTAACATCATCAAGCCGTTCGATTTCCAGAGAGATACTGGTTGAAATACCGGTAATAATATTATCATAAGGGTCTGTGGCTTTGATCACCACATTAAAAAAAGTTCCCCCGGTCACATTTGTTTCGCATTCAATGACCAGTTTGGAATAATCGGCAGGCTGTACCGTGATGTTCAGCCATTCTCCTGTGTGTGTTCCGTCGGTAATGACCAGGTTCTGTTTACCGGATTTGGTAAGGAAGATTTCTGATGCCGGGAAATCATGTGATCCGTCATCACCTCCAATCCCTGTAAAAGTGTATTTTGTATTTGTACTTGCCGGATATGAGTTATACTTCCCGGGTAAAGATGATCTAAAGTAAACACTTCCCTGGTAGTCCTGTATAATAGCGGATAGATAGTTATAAGCGGTTACCCTTATGTTTGTCACATTTAAGATGGACAGGGGTTGTCCTGCGGTGATGGTCGGTTCATAGGGGAGGTTCGTTCCGTCCCCTACCATCTTGAAATGATCTACATCCGCAATGACAATGATATCATCACTGACATCGTCATTGAGCCCTCCGGCACCGTCGCTTACCGTGATATTCTCTTTTGGCCCTGAGTATAATTTGAATCCGTTGAAGACCTTAACCCCCTGATCACCGGGGACAAAAGTATAAGGAGCAGATGCTGTATAGGGCAGGACGGCATTTGGATCAGTGCAGGAAAAGTATACTGTGCCTGTATACTCTTTATCCACATTGCCGTATTTATCCATTGCTTTCACTGTTAAAGGGAAGGCCGTATCAACGTTTATGCCAGGAGCCGGGGGTTCTCCAAAGATCTTTAAATTGGTAGCTACTACATTGAATCTTGCATTAATAGATGTATCCACCGGAACCATGTTCTGTTCCCAGTAGGAGCCACTACATCTCATGAACATCTTAACACCATAGATCCGGGTGTCGATCGTACCCATATCTACAACGTTTCTGGAAACGTCGATTGTAATATAGAAATAATATGTATTAGACCAGGGCAGATGAAGTCCCATTTCATCGGATCCGATCTCGCCGAAGTTAACTATACTGTTCTCAAACTGTCCCGGGCTGTAATTTTTCACAAATTTAGTTCCCAGGATATAATTATTAGTAGTATTTGTCCTGAACTCCAGTTCATTTCCATTCCATGCCCCGTCGCTGTCATAGTAGAGATGGACATTGGAAAAATCCGTGTCTATTGCACTGCCGATCATATCCAGCCGGATGCTAGTCAGGGTTGGAAGATTATTTGTGCTGGCAATATCATTTCTTATACTGAATTTTTGGATTAACAGATTAGTTGTAAGCGGTTTTATGTCTGTTTGATCAGGGACCGCGTATTCAATTATTGTTAATAGACCTGGATTTAAGGGATAAGGCCAACCCCCTGCCCATTCATTGGTTCCGGGATTGGCTGACAGGGTGATCGCAAAGAATAATAATGGAATGATGATAATTTTCTTCATCTTATAAATGTTATGCAACATCCGTACCAAAAATAATTATATTAACTGTTTTATACATTTGTAATATCGGTATAACGCAGTGTAGTCTTTAAATAATTCTGTTTATTATGAGAAGTATAATTTATTTATTATCAATAGATATACACATTCTTTTGTTTGCTTCATAATTAATTAATGAGATCATTCAATTCCGGATAGAGATCTATATATTTTGTCATATTTGCATATTTTTGCAAGGGCATTATTAATGTACTATTATATATAAAAAGAGGTAAAATTTTATACATATTGAGGAAGTATGCATTTTTTTTCGTACGGCATTGTTTGTAATAAAAAAGTACTCGACGTTTTTACTGAAGGATCAATAATACTTGCCAAGAAATATATAATTAATATGATTAATTAAGGAGGGAACAATAATGCCAATCATTGAATGTAATAATGTGTCAAAAGATTATATAACAGGGAATTTTGTGGTACATGCCCTGAAGGATGTAACGTTAGATTTTAAGAAGGGTGAATTTTCTGCTATTGTCGGACCATCCGGAAGTGGAAAATCGACCCTGCTGAATATCATCGGGTGTCTGGATAAAGCCACTACAGGTGAGGTGAAGATCAACACCATCCCGATCAAAGACCAGAGTAAGAATGCTTTGGCTGACATCCGACGTGAGAATTTAGGATTTGTCTTTCAGACCTTTAATCTGATCCCTGTGCTTACCGCCTTTGAAAATGTTAACTTTGTCCTCTCATTAAAGAAGGATATTTCATCTGAAGAATGTAAAAAAAGATCCATGAAGATCCTGCAGGAAGTTGGATTAAAGGGAATGGAGAACAGAAGGCCCCTGGACCTTTCCGGCGGACAGCAGCAGCGTGTAGCCATTGCCCGTGCCCTGGTAAAGGAGCCATCCCTTGTCCTGGCTGATGAGCCTACGGCCAACCTGGATTCGAAAACAGGTACGGATATCATGCTCCTTATGAAGGAGCTGAATAAGAGGATCGGAACCACCTTCATCTTTTCGACCCATGACAAGTTGGTAATGGATCATGCAAAGCGTATTATTAACCTCCATGACGGTAAGATCGCAAGTGACAAAGGGAGGAAATAATTATGAGAAATATAATCATGTTAGCCTTTAAGAACTTAACAAGGCATAAAAAGAGGACCATTATTACTTCTATTGCCATTTCTTTCGGGATCATGCTTCTGATCTGGATGCACGGGATGCTTAAATGGGCTGATAATGAATCCCAGCGCAATCTGAAGAAGTATGAATTCGGGAATTTTACAGTTACAACAAAACAGTATAAAGAAGACAGGGAGAGCTACCCGGTTGATGCGGTTATGGATAACTCTCTGATCCGGAAGGTCTATAAGATCGCGGAAGAGTCAGGCTCTTATGTCTCACCTCGAACTGGTTTCAAGAGCATGATGAGTTATAAAAGAGGATTCGGACTGCCGTACATTGTCTTTGCTATTGATCCTGAGAAAGATGCAGAAGTATTCAGTATAAAGGAGAAGATCATAGAAGGGAAGTATCCTGATCAGAACAGCCAGGGCATACTGATCAGTGCTTACTGTAAAAAGGAACTGGGAGCCGGTCTGGGTGACTATCTTGTCATGGAGACCAGGACAAAATATGACACATTCCAGGCCCTGAGGGTGAAAGTGATCGGCATCTATGACTGTCCGGACCCGGTGGTAAATAGAAATCATCTTTTTATAACCAGGAACATGGCGGAAAGAGATCTTCAACTTGAGGGAACAGCTGCGGAGGTGGTCTTCCGCACCAAAAGCGGTAAAAATGAATCGACCCTTGGAAAAGTGAAAGAACTTCTCGTATCTGCCGGACTCAGCCACCTTACTACAGAGACATGGCAGGAACTGGGCTCTGATTACATGACATTGAGCAAGACAAAAAAGGGCGGTTCGAACATTATGATCTTTTTTATCTTCATTATCGTGGCTGTCGGGATCATCAACACCATGCTGATGGCGGTATTTGAAAGGATCAGGGAGATCGGGATGTTGAGAGCTCTGGGTATGAGGGATAAGGATATTATCTATAGTTTTATTGCTGAAGCAGCCGGGATCGGGATCCTCGGCTCCATGATAGGACTGATACTGGGTATCGGAGTAAGTGCGTATTCTGTTTATTACGGGCTTGATTTTACTTCAGCCTATAAGGACATGGATTACGGGTACAGGACCGGTACTGTCTTTTATAATGAATGGAATCCGGAGATGATGCTTACTGCTGTTATCTTTGGAATTCTCTGCTCTGTTCTGGTGAGTATCATTCCTGCCCGGAAAGCTGTCAAGATGGAGATCACGGATGCGATCAGGTATATATAAGAAAAGAGGGTAAAATTATGAAATCATTTT
>JAHITG010000262.1 GCA_018817865.1 Spirochaetota bacterium | reverse complement strand
TTCTTCTTTAAAAATATCCTGGTCAACAGACTGCTGTGAATTGAAATTTTTCTGCATTCCCTTTCCTGATTTTCGTCCCAGTCCCTTTCCCCTCCCCTGTCCCATACCCGTTCCTTTTCCCTTTCCCTGCATACATCTTCCTCTTCCTCTGCCTGTTCCCGGGCCCTTTCCTTCAGGGCCTGTTCCGTCTCCTCTTGGCATAATGATCACCTCCTTAATTTATTATTCCTCTTTAAAACCGAAATGTGAAGATACATTGGCTTGTTCGGTCAGCTTATATTCACCGGTCTGAAATCTGCCGATGACCTCTTTTACTGTACCGGAGACACCGACGGCAACACCGATCTTGGCGGCGCTCAATGTAGCCATGGCATTTGGGCCGACATTTCCGGTCAGAACAATTTCTGCATTTTTTTCTTTGATATTCTGAGCTGCCTGGATACCGGCTCCTCCCGAAGCTCCTGCTGATACATTGGTAATTGCCTCATGGTTTTTCGTTTCCGTATCGTATATTATAAAATAGGCACAACGCCCGAACCGGTTGTCTACAGCGGATTCCAGGTCCGGCCCTGTGGAACTGATAGCAATTTTCATTGAATTTCTCCTTTCACTTAATATAGATAAGGGGAAAGGAGTATTCGCCTTCCTTTCCCCTTATATGAATATGAGGATTATTTTTTTTTCTTTTCCTCATTTTCCAGTTGTGTTATACGCTCTTTGGCTGCATTGATCTGTTGTTCAAGATAAACGATCTGTTCTTTCAGCAGGCCGGCTTCGTCCTGAGGATTCATGGACTGCTGGTATGGATCTGCTTCGTATGGAGCAACAGCAGGATAGAACGCCCTTCTTCCAAGCCTTCGTCCTCTTCCGTATCCCATACCCCTTCCCATGCCGAACCATCTTCTCCCTGTAAAGGGTGTAGCATAGCCGGCGCAGTATCCTGAAGCTCTTCCTGTCATGGGGCCCTCTCCTAATGGCCCTGTTCCGTCACCACCTGGCATGATCATCACCTCCTTTTAAAAATTTTTATGCTTTAATAGCTTTTATTTCCGTGCCTGCATCGCCTTCCCCTTCCTCCATGGCCTTTCCCGTAACCGCACTGCAGAGACAGATCAACAATACCGGAACTGCCGCATTCCGGACATGCTTCGGGCAAGAGACTTCCCTGTTTCAGACTCCATATATGACGGCACTGGCTGCAGAAGTACCTGTTGTTCAGAAAAATATAACTGCCCCCTTCGATCCTGATGGCTTTTCCATTCACCAGTGCATTAGCGATCTTTTTATGCGCACTGTTCAAAAGCCGTGTAAATGTAGGCCTGGATATTTTCATTTTTAAAGATGCCTCTTCATGCTTTAATTCCTCATCATCTCCCAGCCGGATGGCCTCATATTCATCCACAGTGAGAATAACTTGTTCCAGTTGAAATAATGGAACGCCTGTAGGTTTAAAATAGACAGCTACAGGCGGATGCATCACCTTTCTTTCCTTTTTAGGTTTTGTCATGCGATCTCCTTAATGAACCATGGTTCATATATATTATAATGCACTATAGTTCATTTGTCAAGCTTTTTTTTATAAATCTGATAAATTATTATGCTGTTGCCGGAAGAATAAATAATAGAGAAAGAAGAAGTACCGGATAAATACTCAAACCATCGGAACTCTCTGATGAACATAGTAGATACTTTTTGGAAATTTAATGACTTTTATAATAATACATTAAAGTAACGATGTAACAAACCGCAGCGTATCCGCCTGTCTGCTTCTTCATTTATATTCGGAACATATCCCGATATTCTTTTGCCTTTTCTCGTATGGTATTGTAATACTTTTTACCGTTACCGGCATACAGGATCCCGCGTGAAATATTAAAGACAGCTTTTCCTCCGTTTAAAAAAGCATACTCCATGGAACGGGCTGCATCCCCGCCCTGCGTCCCCACACCGGGTATCAGCAACAGATTCTTATATCCGCTGTTGCGTAATTTTTTAATATATTCAGGCCTGGTAGCTCCGAAAACGAATCCTGCATTCTTAAAGGCCGCATTGACCTTCTTTATTACCCTTAAATACAAGGGGTTGTAAAAAGGAGTATCCTGAAAATCTCTTCCGCCGGGATTGGAACTTAAGGCAACCACGAAAATCTGTTTATCCCTGTATTTAAAGAAGGGAGCGAGAGAATCCATGCCCATATACGGCAGTACCGTAATGGAATCGGCTTTTAAATGATCAAAGGCGTATTGTGCATAATACCACGAACTGTTACCGATATCACCGCGTTTCGCATCAAGGATAACGGGAATACTATTCCCGATATACTGGATCGTATGTTTCAGCATGAAGATCCCGTCAGCTCCGTATTTTTCATAAAAAGCCGAGTTTATCTTGTAACAGCAGGCAAGATCAGAGGTTGACTCAATAACATTTTTATTAAAATCAAGAATGGATTTATGGACATTATTAGATCTTGCCGGAAGTTTATCATAATCCGTGTCAAGGCCCACGCAAAGGCAGGACCCTGTCCTCTTCATATGAAGATCTAATTTCTGAATAAATGTTTTCATTTTACTCTCACCGTCTTCTGTGTCATACCGTATTGAAATATAATTGTGTATTTAATGATGTCAAGAAA
Organism: Spirochaetota bacterium; assembly: GCA_018817865.1. Lineage (GTDB taxonomy): Bacteria > Spirochaetota > JAHITG01 > JAHITG01 > JAHITG01 > JAHITG01. The sequence continues at coordinate 4,632 of JAHITG010000262.1, read as the reverse complement.
ATATAATGAATTATATATCAGGGAAGCAGGTATATTAATTTTCCGGTTTGAAAAATCGTAATTTTTGCATGGATGAAAAAATAGATTTCCCCCTCGGAGCCTCATAGGATATGAGGCGAGAATGAGGAAAATAAATATACCTGCTTGCCTATAAAAACAACACAACTCTATCCATGACGCATTACTCAATTGTTTCGTTTTTTCTTGATTTTTAAAAATGGATCATTACATTTGATCATATATATTATTATGAAGATCATTACATACATTATTATATTCCTTGCCCTTACCCTTCATATTCTCCTTGCTGAAGAGGACCTGATGAAGAAAGCCGATAATTACTTTGCCAAGGGAAAATTCTCACTTGCGGAAGTTTTCTATAAAAAGGCCATTCAGGATTCACCGGAGGATTTTCATGCAAATTTTAACCTGGGAAAGATCTACTTTATTCAGAGGGACCATGCCAATACCGTAAAATACATGGAGAGGGCGTATGACATCGATCCTAAAAACGAGATCCTCTTCTATATTGGCAACAGTTATGTGAATAATGACCAGCCTGAAAAGGGATTAAGTACCTACAGTAATCTGATAAGGAAAGATCCGGATTATGCAGATGTATACCTTAATGCGGGAAATATCGGTTTAAAAAAACTATACAACAAATATCTTACCATTGTCCACTGGGAAAAATTTCTTGAGATCAGACCGGATGATCCGCAGGCCCCTAATATCAGAAAAGCACTGGAATATTTAAGGGATCCGAACTTTATCCTGAGACCTCCAAAGGACGGGAATCCGGCAACCTTTATTGATAAATCTGCCAATGGCGACACCAGCACTACCAATATTCCGATCTTTGCCGACATCAAAGGAAAAGACCTGAAGTCGAAAGCCGAAGAAAAATATAATTTGAAGAACAAGAAAACCATCACCACAGAATAAGGGAGAGGGCCATGAAGAAGAGAAGTAAACAACCGGAATTACTGACCCTGATACAGAAAAAAATAGATATACTCAGGAAGGGATCGAACGAAAAGGGATTTTATGTTCTGATCGGATCAGTCGTGATCATTCTGATCCTGCTGATACTTCTGGTGCGAAGCTGCTCCATGGGAAGGATCGGAGAACTCTCGAAACAGATAAAGATGTATGAACAGCTGATATCGGAGAATCCCGATAATTACCTGGCACATCAGGGACTGGCCAATATTCATAAGGATCTTGGATACTATAATAAGGCTATTGATGAATATGAAAAAGCCCTGAAGTTAAAACCTGACTCTGTGGATGCCCTTAACAATCTGGGGCATACATACGCAATGAAGGGAGATTATGAAAAAGCAATAGAGACTTACCAGAAAGCACTGGGTTATAATCCCAGGAATACCGAACTGTACAACAGGCTGGCTGACATCTATGCACGGCAGGGATTTGACCAGAGGGCCAGTGACACATACAAAAAAGCAAAAAACATCAACCCAAATGATACCCAGGCCTATATGAACCTGGGCCGGATGTACGAAAAACAGGGCCTGTACGATGAAGCCCTGAATGAATATAAGAACGCTTTAAAAGTCGATCCGGACAATAAAGAAGCAAAAGAAGCGATCGAAAAGCTGATAATGCAGAAAAAAGAGGAAAGGGACAGGGCTAACATAAAACCCGACGAGAGATCCCTTGATAAAGCCCTGGAGTATTATCAGAGGGGAATGGAAGCAGAAAAAAAAGGAGACTTTAATAAAGCAAACAGCCTTTATAATAAAGCCCTGGACCATCATCCTGATCTGCAGCAGGCCCATTCCAGGCTGGGAGAACTCTACTTTAATGACGGAAATAACAACAAAGCGATCAATCATCTGAACAAAGCGATCCAGCTTAATCCCGAAGATGCTAATGCTCATTATGTGTTAGGCCAGATCTATGACAAGAATAAACTGAATGATAGTGCTATCAATGAATATGAAAAATCACTCAAGATCGACCCGGACAATGCATATGCCTGTTACCGTCTCGGGATCCTCTATTTCCTGAAAGGGTGGCACGAGAAGGCAAAAGCCATGTTCATAAAAGCAACGATCCTGAAACCTGATTTTGACAAGGCCTATTACAACCTGGGTGTAACCTATCATGAATTGGATGATGTTCAAAACGCCGTCAATGCGTACCAGAAAACAGTCACCATCAACCCGGATTATAAAGGAGCCTATTACAATATCGGCGATATTTATATCAAACAGAAAAGCTACTCCAAAGCGATAGATGCCTTAAACAAAGAACTGACAAGAAGCCCGAAAGATCCTGAAGTCTTTTACAACCTCGGCGTTTCCTATGCCAATATGAAAGACCTGGACAGTGCAATTAAAAATTTCAAAACTGCGATCGACCTGAAAGGAAATGATTCGGACTATTATTATCAGCTGGCCCAGGCATATGAAAAAAAGGACGATAATATCACGGCAATAAAGACATACAATAAAGCCCTTGATCTGAATCCTACAGATCATATTGCCCTCTTTAATATAGGTACCCTCTATTTTTCGATGAACATGTATAATGAAGCCATCCAGAGTTACAGTAAAGCAATAAAAGTGAATAAAAGGTTTGCAAAGGCTTATAATAACCTGGGATTGACATATAAAAAGATCGGTGAGCTGGACAAGGGCATTGATGCTCTTAACAATTGCGTGGATATCTCCCCTGACATGGTGGATGCCCACAATAATCTGGGAAATATATATGAAGAAAAAAAACTGTATGATGAAGCCCTGAGCGAATATAAAAAAGCGATCAACTCTAATCCGGTATCGATCGAATCCCATTTCAATCTTGGAAAGCTGTACAACAAACTGAATCTTCCGGATGAAGCAGAGAAGGAATTCCTGAAGATCCTCAAGATAAACTCACAGTATGCTGATGCCTACAAGTCCTTAGGATACCTTTATTATGAAAAATTGAATAACAATCCAAAGGCAAAAGAGCATTTCACTAAATACCTGAACCTGAAACCATCTGCCAGTGATGCCAATGTCATTAAAAATATTGTAAACGGCCTGTAAATCCTGCCGTATCGATTCTTTTGCTCCTGATGCATTATACATCCCCTTCTTCTTTGTCAGGAAAAATATTTGACTATTATTTTTAAATAACTATTATTCAGTAAAATTTATTATTGCATACGAGGTGGAAATTTTGATAAATGCTAATGATATAAAGAACGGTATGATCCTGAAAGTAGGCGGTGAACTCTGTATTGTTTCCGGGTTTCAGCATACCAAGCCCGGTAAAGGGCCCGCTTATCTAAAGGTAAAGCTGAAAAATCTCTTAAAAGGGAAAGTTACTGAAAAAACATTCCGTACCGGTGAAAAGCTGGAGGATGCCTATGTCGAAAGGAAGACTGCCCAGTTCATGTACAAAGCGGATAATGAATATATCTTTATGGATCAGGAAGATTATGAGCATATTCATTTAAACAGCTCTTATCTTGACGGGGACGAAAACCTTCTGAAGGAAGGGGAAACGATCGAGATCCAGTTTTATGAGAACAATCCCATCTCTGTGCTGCTGCCTACATTTGTAAAATTAAAGGTAATCTCAACCGAACCCGGCATGAAGGGTGATACAGTCAGTTCTACCCTAAAACCGGCAAAACTTGAAACAGGCCTTGAAGTCCAGGTTCCCTTATTTATAAACGAGGGAGATATAATAAAAGTAGATACGAGAGACAAAAGTTACAGCGAAAGAGCATAATATCCTAATATCAGGAGAAAAAGCATGAATATTACCATCCTGGAATATTTAAACCATATTTTAAAGAGAACAAGTATAAGCAACTTCACCATTAAACGGGGCGCTACCTCTATAAATATTATACGATCTTATGATCAGATCATGAATGAGGCCAAACCAAAGCGTACCAGACCTGAGGCAGTACCGGCCAAAGAAATAAAACCGGAGGAGATCGAAAAAGAAGAAAAATTAACCACCTTAAAAGCCCAAACAGTCGGTGTCTTTTACAGGGGCAAGACTAAAATAGGAGCTGCCCTCGCTAAAACCGGTTCTGAAGTAAAAAAAGGAGAACAGGTCGGTATTATTGACTGCATGGGAGTAGCGGAGATGGTAAAAGCCAATGCAACAGGAGTGATCAGGGAAGTACTGGCAGAAACACATAAACCGGTTGAATACGGCCAGCCTTTATTCATTATAGAGACAAAGTAAGAAATTAAAATAACCCATTAGAGGTGTAACCATTATGATAAAAAAAATACTGATCGCAAACAGAGGGGAGATCGCATTACGTGTAATCCGGGCATGCAAGGAGCTGGGAATAAAAACTGTAACCGTTCATTCGGAAGGAGATAAACTGAACCTGCATAGAAAATTCGGTGATGAGGACATCTGCATAGGGGCTCCATCACCGGCGGAATCCTATTTAAACATCCACCGGATAATTTCGGCTGCTAACATAACAGGAGCCGATGCCATTCATCCCGGATACGGATTCCTTGCAGAAAACCCCAAGTTTTCCGAGATCTGCAAAAAGAACCATATAAAATTTATCGGACCTTCAAAGGAAATGATCGAACGGATGGGTGATAAGGCTACGGCAAGAAGCATCGCCATAAAAACCGG
>JAHITG010000261.1 GCA_018817865.1 Spirochaetota bacterium | reverse complement strand
CATCATACATCCGGCTCAGGAATTGAATAAAAGGACCTGATACCTTTTACATGCTGTCGATCTCTTTCTGCAGTTCTACTAAAGTTTCCCTTACAGGTTTCTTGCTTATAAATATCTCGTCCAGATATCGTTTTATAAGGTCATTAAACTCTTGTGCTTTTTCATGAGCGGGCATGGGTTTTGAATAGGGAAGCTGTTCCAGGTATGCTACTGCATTGATCTGAAGAGCAAGATCTTTGGGTTTAAAAAAATGTTCGGAATAGGCCACACTCTTCAAACTGGGTATAGCAAGACAACTCTCAGCAGTATTCACCTGCCCTTCCTTTCCCACCAGAAATTTCAGCAGTTTCCAGGCAGCAAGTTTATTTTTAGAGTCCTTAGCAATAGAATAGCATACCGTAAAAAGAGTAGAAGCCCTTGTTTTTTCTTTAGGCAGAATAGCACAATCCCATTTAAAGGTCTTTACATTTTTTAATTCCAGCACCCTCCACCGTCCATAGGTAACCATGGCTACTTTACCGGTTTCCATGAGGCGGGAAGCTCCCAGATCCTGTGATTCTTCAATAGTAGGACAGGCATGGTATTTGTACATCATATCATATATGAACTGCAGTGTCTCTACATTCTTTGACAGGTACGGCTCTTTACCGATCACATACTGCTTGCTTTTTTCATCAAAGATCTCGCCTCCATTTTGTCTTATCCAGCTGACCCAATAACCGACCCATGACTCAAATAAAAAGCCGAACTGTTCGGTGATGCCACCGCTGTTCTTTTTTGTTAAAGCAATAGCTGTTCTTTTAAGATCTTCCCATGTCCAGTTTTTATCCGGATATTTAAGTCCCTCTCTATCGAACAGGTCTTTATTATAGTACAGTACCATTGTTGTAAAATCTTTAGCAATGCCGTAATACTTGCCTTCATGTTTAAAAGGATCCATCACCTCTTTAAAATAATTGTTCAGCTGGAATTTTTCAGTCTTTGTATCCGGATCATTTACTAAGTAAGGTGTCAAATCCATCAATGCCCCTTTAATTGCATAAGTGGGAAAATACTCACTTCCCATATACATTACATCAGGCGGAGTACCCGCTGCTATCATGGTCTGCAGTTTATTGTAATATTCACTCACATGCAGCCTTTCAACCTCAATATCAGGATAGATCTGATTGAACTTTTCTATAAAATTATCAACTGCTTTAACTTCTTCCGGCTGACCCCACATCAATATTGTGATATGATTATCTTTTTTCTTTCCGCAATTGAAAAAGAGAAGACTGATCAAAAAAAAGATCATTAAAAATGAAAACATTTTTTTCATAGAATCACCCCCAATTGGTTGATGGATCATGGTGGATAGTTAATGGAAAAAAAATTAATCCGCTATAATAGAATTACAGCATTATTTATAAATTTAATATATGACATGATTTTTTAAAGTCAAGGATAAGAGAGGAATGAAATAATTTATTTAATGCCCTTCATTAAAAGTGTGAAGCGGTTCTTCTGATAAATGATCAATATTATCAGAAGGAGATTATACACGATCGCAATGAAATGAAAGATAAATCCGGGAAGGGAGAAAAGGGCCAGCAGAGTGAAAACAAAAAGATGAGAGGAAGCTCCGAAAAAGGTCCAGAGCCTGACGCTGAATTTCATTGTTGTGTAATATCTTTCCTTTATATTGGAAAAAAGGACCGGATCTTTGGAAACAGTCCAATATCCCTTATAATCTTTATTATAGGCAAAATTAACAAAAAACTGCTGAAGTACGGTATATCCATAAAAAATAAATGCCAGGATCCACTTTATATCTTCCTTCTTCTTTAACTTCAGGTATCTGGTCCTGATTTCTGTGATATCCTCACTCTTATCAATATAATCCCGGACCGAAAAACTAATGAACTGATTCTTGAAATGGTCAAAATAAAAAATATGGATAAACATAAAAAGCATTGATATGAATGCATACAGAAAAATAAAACCATTATCAGTAAACCGGTATATATGGTAGGCGATCCCGAAATAAATTGCTGCATAGGTCACAAAATCCGCTATACCATCCAGGATCTTGCCAAACTGGGTTGTGATCTTTTTATAACGGGCCAGCTGGCCGTCCGCACAATCAAAGACATTGGTGATCTGTAAAAAGACGGCACCCCATACCAATCCCGTATAACTTCCATCAGCAAAAAAAAATCCGGTCATGACACCTGTGACCATAGATATTAAAGTATAATAATTGGGAGAAAAACTGATATTCTTAACCAGCAGGACCAGGAGGAATGAAATGGGACGGATGATATAAAGGTCGAATAATTCTTCCGTCTCAACAGGTTTTAAAGTTTTCTTATACTCTGCTAAAAATTTTCTTATCATTTATGATCTTTTCTGCGTTCTTTAAATCTTCACTGTAATCTATCTCAATGGCGTCAAGGTCATTGATATCCACACCGTAATAGTCCGCACCATCCTCAATCATCTCCTGAAAGGAAAACTCATAGAATTCATTGATCCTTTTTTCATTTACGACTCTTTTCTGAAGTTTCTCAAAAAGAAGCCTGCCGGAGTTTTCTGGAAAGTATTCGATCCCGATAGATTCGCCATAGGCTCTTTCAATTTCGACCCATTTTCCGATACTGGATATTCTATTATCTTCATTCATGATAACCTTGATCTCCTCTTCGGACAGATCATGTTTCTTTATAGCCAGCTGCACTCCATTATTATTATTTAAAAGCAGGGGGATTATCCGGGGTGAAAAGATTATATCACTGTCCATAAGAATAAAATCTTCTTTTACATATTCATTAGTCAGAAGAAGAGAAAAAGCATTATTGGTATTGGCATAATCCTTATTATATATAAAGGTAACATCCATCCGGGGAAATTCTCTTTCAACAAACTCTTCGATCTTTTCCTTTAAAAAACCCGTTACAATAATAACCTTACGGATATTATTCTTCTTTAAATTATCAAGAGCATAAAAGAGTATTTCACGGTCATTCACTTTTAAAAGGCACTTTGGTGTATTATCCGTAAGGGGTTTAAGCCGGGCAGCTATACCCGCGGCAAGAATTATTCCAACCATCGTTCGTTATTGTCCACTCCTTCAATTATTGCTTTGATCAGCTCTATTGCTATGTCATTCTGTTCTACCGTACCGATCGTGATCCGGGCTGTATTCTTGACAGCCCCCTTGTCAAAGAACCTGACCAGGACTCCTTCTTTCTGAAGCTCGGTCTTGAGGGGTTCAATATATTTTTCCGGTATTTTGACCAGGATAAAATTAGCCTCACTCTTGAATACCTTTAATCCGACGCTGGTCAGTTCTTTAAAATAACGTTTCTTATCATGATTGACCAGTTTAGCGATCTTTAAATAATATTTTTTTGAATCAAGAGCGGAAAAAGTGAGGTGCTCTGAAATACTGTTAAATCCCAGGTACCGCATATTGAACTTGATAAGGTCGGTAAACTGTGACCCGGCAAATCCGAATCCGATCCGTAATCCTGCCAGGGCATAAAACTTTGAAAATGTCCTTAATACCAGAACATTATTATAATCTTTGACCAGTTTCAATGAATGATTGCTGGTGCCGTCATAACCCCAGTAAGCTTCATCAATAATGATAAAAGAATTGGTAGAAATGCTCTTCTTTACGATCTTCTTAAGGTCGGATCTACTGATACTGTTCCCTGTAGGGTTGTTGGGAGAGCAGATCAGGACAATAGTAGGCCTGTGCTTTTCCATTAATTCAATGGCCCGGGCCGCATCATATTCAAATGAATGCTTCTTCTCGACCATATCAAAATAATGGATCTCCGCATTGACCTCTTCAGCAATAGCATTATAATACCACCAGGCCTGCCTGGCCATAAGAATGGATTTCTTCTGATGGTCCCCTACAAAATAGAAGACCTGCTTTAAAATATCTTCAGCCCCGTACCCTAAAAGGATCTTATCACCGGGAACACCGAACTCCTTCTCCAGCCTGTTAAGTATCTTTTTGGGATATCCCCTTGAATATGAGTTAAACATTTCAAGTGTAATATTCTTTATAACCTCTTTACATTTTTCAGAGGGTCCGTATTGATTCTCATTCTTGTCCAGATAAATCATCTATTTCTCCTGACTAGATACGTCTTTTGATATTTCAGGGTATATATTATTTCTTTAAAAAATTTTGTCAAATTATTTATTTTCCCCATCCGTGTCTGCCGATCAGCTTCACAAAGACACATTCGATCGTATTTTCAACATCTGTTTTCCCGCTTTGCTTCCTTATTACCTTTAAAGTCTGACTGAAAAGATCCCCTACAGGGATCACCATGATCCCCCCTTCTGCCAGCTGCATGACCAGAGGATCCGGTATTTCCGGAGATCCTGCCGTAACAATAATACGGTCATACGGAGCAAATTCTTTCCATCCCAGAGTGCCGTCTCCCTTTAAAAATTCTACATTTTTAATATTGAGCCTGGACAGATTCTCCCGGGACTTATCAATAAGCTCATCGATCCTGTCGATCGTAAAGACTCTTCTTGATAATCGGGCTAATACAGCAGTCTGATATCCGGAACCGGTTCCGATCTCCAGGACCTTCTCTTTACCCCTAAGCTGGAGCAGTTCCGACATCAAAGCCACCATGTACGGCTGTGATATGGTTTGGCCCTCTCCTATCGGCAGGGGGTGATCATCATAAGCACTCTCAGCCATATCTTCCGCAACAAAGTTATCACGGGGCACTTCCCTCATGGCTTTCAAGACCTTTTTATCCCTGATCCCGCGGCTGACAAGCTGCCTCTGGACCATGGTTTCACGCAATTGTTTTAATCTTTCTTTATCCGCCATAATATTTTAAAGGTGTCCGGCAATGTACTTTAATATTTCAAATGCGATCTTCTCTTTCTTCATTACCGGTAATTCCCGAGTTCCTTTTTCATCAATGAAATAAACTTTATTGTCATCAGAGCCGAATGGATTGAATTCTGAACTGACCGGATTGGCAATGATCAGGTCCAGTTTTTTGTCCTTCAGCTTTTTTCCCGCATTTTCAACAATATCCTGTGTTTCCACGGCAAAACCGATAAAAAAATTTTTTTTACTCTTT
>JAHITG010000260.1 GCA_018817865.1 Spirochaetota bacterium | reverse complement strand
TCAGGATACCAGTCGTGGTCCGGGTCGTTATTTTCAGCCCTCATCTCAAAGGTATTGATCCCGATGACCGCATAATTTGAAACAGCCAGTTCCGAGCTGTTCCCGTAGCTGATCTCGACCTGGGCTCCGGGCACGGCATTTTCAAAGCTCAATTTGATCAGGTGGTTACTGCATACCAGCGGATTAACTGTTTCGAGAGACATGGAGGTTATTGATTTGATATAGGAATATCCCGGATCAGTACTGTTGGTAGTGGGAACAGCCCAGCCAAAAGGAATATCGATGGTCAAAGTACCGTTGGACATATAGGAGTTCACCGTGTAAAAGAGAGACCAGGGAACACCGTATGTCTTTCCCAGATAGACATTAGTTGAGGGTGTTATATATCCGCTTCCGGCTGAAGGGTCCACATACAGTACCTTTTTCCTGGGAGAGGAAGGGGCGCTTGCATTTCCGGCCTTATCTACAGCCATGGCCCAGATCCAGTTTGTATGGGGTGGATTGGATGTTAAAAGAGCTATCGAGTTGGCAGTCCAGTTATTATCGCCATCCACTACTACATTAGACTGATAAGATATATTGGTACCCCCGGATGACTGCGAATGATCATAGACATGAACAAATATATTGGCCTCTGCGGAACCGTTTACCTGAATGGTTATCTCGGAAGTCGGACTTCCCGGTTGATTAACTGTAGGGGCTGCCGGCGGGATCGTATCGATCACAAAGTCAAAGTCTATATTCGGATGGGGATCCATTAAATTATTCGATGTATCATAACCATCACGGATATTAATGGTTGCTGTTCCATCATCATTGGAGATAACAGAACAGGTCCCTATCCAGGTATTGCCGACGAATGATGTCCGGGTCACATAGTATTCATGACTATTGACAAGATATTTTACACTAAGATTGGAAAATGTATTCATGTTTTCACTGAAAGAGATAGTAAATGTAGCATTTCCATGTGAAGCATAATATTCACCATCAAGTTCCTGTACCTTGCTTCCGCTGACAACAACGTTATTGACCGTAGGGGCCTGGTTAGTAATCTGGATGGTCATGGAATCCTGATGAGTGTCATCCCATTCCAATTTGTATTTTTTTATATAGTCATTTTCTTTATCAGCAACCCATATATACTGGTAATCAGGTGAAAAAACTACACCCTGGGGGCTGTTCAATACGGAACCCAGATAATTTCCCAAACGGGTAGATAAGCTGTGATTATAGCGTTCAATTCCTGAGGATGTCGAAAGAAAGATATCCCCGAACCAGTCCACGGTGATACCGACCTGGGGTGTATTGCCGGTGGCAAAGTTGCCCAAGGCATTCCCCCCGGAATCATATACATAGATCCGGTTATCCGAACTGCTCCCTACATAGAAATTATTGGTATAGTCCACACAGACATCATCAGCCGAACCTGCTGTTGAAACCAGCAGGTTCCCGTTCCTGTATACATCGCCATCAGACCAGGCCGTATAGACATTGTCATTGGTGTCAATACCGAGCCCTCTTGTATATTTATTGTTGATCCCTGCGATGAGGGTGGATTCATACACGCCGTTGGTAAAGATCTGGACCTGGCCCCGTTTTGCCTGGTTGCCCAGATCTGATATGTATACTTTGCCGGCCGAATCCACAGTAACACCGTAGGGAGTATTTAAATAGCCCGTAGTATTACCATAACTGCCTATGTTATACTGATACACCCCGGCAGAATTGAAGACTTTTATTGTATTCGCATGCTGGCACACGACATAAATATTCCCGGATGGATCAACTGCCATATCGTGCGGTGAGATCACGTTGTTTATGTCCTCTACTATGCTTGAAATATAAGTATAGGTTGATCCGTCATCCTGAATTTTCTGTATCCGACTGTTCCCTGAATCGGAAACATAGATATAGGTGCTGGAGGAAGCACTGCTATAAAAAGCTCCCAGGCCTAACGGATTCTTGAATTGATTATTACCGGAACCAAAGGACCCGTACTGAAAAGGAGTGCCGTTAGCCAGGGTTGTAGTATATTTCTTAATATATGAATTTTTTAACGGCGGTCCTTCATTCCCGGTAAAGGTGACATAGATATTATTAATAGAGTCGACGGTAACGCCCGATAGGAAACCAGGTGCCGAGACACTCGGTTCTACATCTGTCTTGGCCTGGTATGTCCCTGCACTGTTATGTTTAAAGAGATCAAACTTCCCCTGCGGATTCACGCCGACAATATAGAAATTTCCACTGGAGTCTACATCTACGTCCTGGGGATCTACAAAACCGTTATTCCCCCCGGCCGGGGAGGCAGCTGTGGTAACGGCTCCACCGGAATTGATGGAGACTTTATAAATAACATCATCCCCTTCATCCGCTATATATATATTGGATGCATCCGAAGCCATTCCAGTAGGTGAATTCATACCTGTGGCCCAGTTGCTGCTGACAAGGATACCGGTAGAACTGTATTTTTCTATAGTCCCCCAGAATGTATTGGCGATATAGATATTCCCGCTTGAGTCAACCGCAATTCCATGGGGCTGGTTTGATGCGCATGCCGACTGAAAATCAAATAAAAGAAGTATCCCGCCGGAATTGAATTTCTGGACGGTTCTGTTCCCTTTATTCACTATATAAATATTTCCCGTACTGTCGATCGCAACATCGGATGGATTATCCAGAACAACACCGTTTCCCTGTATCGTAAGCTGGAGGGAGAGGTCCATCCTTAGTTTGAACTTCCCGGTATAGGTTCCATTCGTCAGTTCGGTCCCTCTATCATCGGTTCCCAACCAGGTTGTACTCAGAGTCGTGGCACTCAGTTTGTCAGAATAGAATCGTCTTCTTAGAACGGTAGAGTCAGGAGGTTTGTTATAGATCTCGATCCTCAGATCCGTAGCCGAGGTGGTCTGAAGGTTGATCGTAGTTGCTGAAGGTATTCCTCCCGGTCCCCAGTTGAAGGGATCAGGAGCATTGGTCGGCCCTGACGTGAATGATTCTGCTGTAAATCCTGTTGAAGGGAAAAAGAGCAGTAGAGACAGAAACAGTATCAGTATAATGCAGTTGAGAACTGTAAATTGAGTAATTTTTAATATTTTTTGTTCTACTATATTCATGTGTTTTTTATAATTCCAAATATTTAAAAAATTATAGGATCATGGATCGAAACATCATCATATACTATATAGTATAATCCATTTTTTTTAAATATCAAATTTTTCAATAAAAATCGCCACCCGATACCTTATTTAATTCCTTGACTTGATTAATTAAAAGAATATATTTCTTCTATGGTTTTGGCCAGAGAGGTTTTTATACAAAAAGTGCGCCAGGCCGGTATCGTTGGGGCGGGGGGTGCCGGTTTTCCGACCTATTTTAAACTGAAGAATAAAGCAGAGTATTTTATAGTCAATATCAGTGAATGCGAACCTCTCCTGCAGGTAGATCAGCAGCTTTCCTGTTCTTTTGCCTTGCAGATCATTCAGACATTACACATAGTTCAAGAGGCTATTAAAGCGAAGCATGTCATTATTGCCCTTAAAAAAAAGTATGAAAAAGTAAAAACAGAGTTTACTAAAGTACTGAAGGATGAAAAGAGCAGTATTCAAATGTTCCTCCTGGAGGATTTCTATCCTTCGGGCGATGAACATGACCTGGTCTATGCTGTAACCGGACGGATCGTTCCAGAGGGCGGTCTGCCTCTTGATGTTGGTGTGATAGTAGATAATGTGGGTACGATCATAAATATTTATAATGCCCTTTTTCATGATGAGCCGGTGATCAACCGATGGCTTACCGTAGCCGGAGAGGTTGAGAAGCCTCAGACCCTGAATATTCCCCTGGGAACACCTCTTTCAAAGGTCCTGGAGTTTTGCGGGGGAACCACAATAACGGATTATTCCGTTATAGAAGGCGGTCCCATGATGGGAATTCTGATCACGGACCCTGAAAATTATACAATAAAAAAGACGACTACAGCTCTTCTGGTCCTGCCATCAGATCACGGTTTGATCAGAAGGAAGAAAGAGTCTATAGAAGAAAGCATCAATCATTCGAGGATGGCCTGTGAGCAGTGCTCTTTGTGTACGGAATACTGTTCCCGGTATATTTTAGGGCACAGGGACCTGAAGCCGCATTTAATGATGAGGAAGATCAGTTATTTAAATGATCATAACCTGGAACATTATGTTGATGCCTATCTTTGCAGTGAATGCGGGTTATGCAGCCTGTTCAGTTGTCCGTTGCTTCTTTCACCTGCAGATATATATGCTTTTTTAAAGGATGCGTTAATAAAGAATAATATTCCTAATCCATACAATAAAAAAAAGGTTGATATTTCCGGAACTATTGATCAGTATAAATACCGGAGAGTGCCTTTAAAAAAGCTGAAATATAAAATTGGGTTCACAGAGTATGACAGACCGGCAGAACTGACAATTTCGTCCATAGATGTACAGATGGTCAGGATCCGGTTAAAACAGCATATTGGAGAGAAAGCCTTTGCCAGAGTTAATAAAAATGACAAGGTAAAAAAAGGAGACCTCATAGCAGACGTACATGAGGAGTCCCTGGGGGTCGGGATCCATGCCAGTATTGACGGGACTGTTGCGCAGGTTACGGATGAATATATTGAGATCAAAAGTGATTGAATCTATTAATTGTAAAATTGTTTTTATATTTGATGTACCGGGGATAAACCAATCAGCAGGAGGTATTCTGTTATGTTGAAACCAAAGGATTATGTTGTAAAAGGGCGGATCGGATATAAGACTGTCCTTGAAATGATCGAAGCAAGCTGTAAAAAATTTGCAAAGAAGATCGTGATGCAGATCAAAAGAGATGGTGAATACCAGAAATTTACTTATGAAGAATTCTGGAATAATATTGTTTTTATTTCCAAAGCATTAAGGAAGCACTTTTTCCTTCCCGGTGAAAGGGCAGGCGTTTACAGCGAGAACAGGCCGGCATGGGGGATGTCTTATTTCGGGATCTCCAGGGCAGGCGGCATAATTGTACCTCTGGATGCACAGCTTAATACGGCAGAGCTGGAATATATTTCCAAT
>JAHITG010000259.1 GCA_018817865.1 Spirochaetota bacterium | reverse complement strand
TACCCTTGCATTTGCTTCGAAATCAGTACTGCCTCCGGAAATAGCAGAGATCACCAGGATGATGATCGCTCCTATAAACAATCCGATACAGGCATAAATGGGTGATAGAAATATCCCCGCTACACCTACAGCTGTTCCGACCATCCCGCCGGAAGAAATACTGAGTAAACTCCATACAAATCCTACAATACCTGCAATCAGGCCATAGATTACAGCTTTGATAACAGGCTCAACCAAGCCCCCCTCTTTTGACATGGAAGCAAAATAATCCTTTGGCGCCATAAGAGCCTGTTTTGAATCATCGATCAATTTTTGAAAATCAAATGAACCGCTCTTTTTTTGAGTAGCCATATAATCCTCCTTTAAAAAATTAGAAATAAAAGATTTAAAATGATACCATACATATAAACTAAATACAAGTTAAATGTCAAGTGATTTTTTAAGAAAGATACAGCCGAAAAGAATAAAAAATGCATTAAATGCATTTTTTATTCTTACCTTACTTTCTTACCCCTGGTGCATTCAACAATGCACCAGGGGTGAAAATTGTATTTTTCAAGTTTATCTTCTCTTTTACAATGGCTCTTTTGCTTCTTCTGCAAAAGGGCCATTTGTTATATTTTTTTAACAATGCATTTGGGGTAAGAAATGCTCCCGGGGTAAGCAATTTTTAATGCATTTTTAAAATTTAACGTTACTTTTTCAAACTTTTTTATGGAAATTCTATTTTTTTACAGTACATTAAATGCGGATGGGATAATTAAGTAAAAATAATTTCATCCGAGAATAAATTAAACATTACTAGGAGCATACAGCTATATGTATAAAGCTTTTCAAGATTTGCTGGCAAGAATAAGATTTTATATCTTCCTTCTGGGGGCTTTCCTGGGACTGGAAATCCCTTTAATAATATTCACATATTTCAAGATATTTCCACAGCATAGAAATTTTGTCTGGGTCGTTACAATTATTATGGGATTGATCAGTGCCTATATTGTTCATTACATGATCAAAGGGATCATAAAAGAAGACTACAAGATAAAAATATTATTTGACAGCAACCCTTACGATAAAGGAGAGGAAGATGAAAAAGTATGAGTTTGTTGGATTAATACTGGCAATTTTTCTTGTTATCACTACCTACAGTTTTAATTATTTTTATGATGAAGTAAATAACATTGTTAATCCAAAATATGTTTCAGCTGACAATTTTACTACAAATATCAGCATTGATTCAAATTCCAAACTTTTTAATCCTCTTGTCATTAAAACTTCTAAAGAAAATTATTACAGGTATGAACTGGTTGAGATCTTTGCCAATTATAAAGACCTGAACAATGATAATATCAATGTCGGCCAGCTGGAAGCCAAAATCTATAAAGGAAACAAATTGATCGAAACGATCGGGGATATGAAAAGCATAATGCTGAAATATAATCCAAAACTGAAACTCTGGTCAGGAAAATGGCCCATCCCGTATAATCCTGACCTGGGACAGTATCAGGTACTGGTCAGGGCGATGCCCTCAGACCCGGGTCCGGTCATTACAGCTACATATAGTTTTAACATTTTAGGCAGGATCCCCAAAAAACCCGATAACGGCATCTGCGCCACGGTCCTCGAATATGGAGGAAATGTTACTGAGAAAAAGATAATAGGGCCTGATGGTAAATACGGTGACTGGCATAATATTTTTAAATGGGTCAACTTTACAGGTGCTAATTCTTTTTTCATGCTGGGTGCGGAAACAGAGACATATAACAGCAGAATAACACCTGAAAATCCATTTGATCCCGGAAAATTAAAAGAGGTCGATAAACTTGCCGCTGAAGCAAAAAAGCACGACCTTAAATTCGGAGCATGGACCATGACTTTTGGAATACAGGGCAGGGACTATAAAAAAATCGGATACAATCCTTCCCTGTCATATAATTCTTCTACAGGAGCTTTATATCCATCTTATATGCATATTTCACTCATAGATGAAAAAAGGTTCAATGATCTGTTAAAAGTCATAAAGAGGTTCAATGCCAATCCAGACATAGATTATATCGGGTTTGACTATGTCCGGACGGGACATGCTGACGGATACGAGATGGCTGAACAGGTAATAGGCGATATGTCCATTGCCGTTCCCAACAACTGGGACGAATATGACTCAAATCAGCGCATGACATGGTTCGCAAGGCAGATAAAAGCAAAAAAAGACGAAGAGATCATAGCAAAATGGCAATGGTGGAGGGCCCATAAGATCGCAGAAACGATCAACAGGCTTATCACCATGTCAGGGACAAAAAAACCGGTCTGGGTCTTTACACTTGGATGGGAGCACGGCAAACAGCACGGACAGGATCCTTTAATGTTTACAGATGCCGGGATCTCTTTTGATGCTGTCATGCTGTATGAAGCAAACCAGGCACAGTTCCGCCAGGTACTGGTAGACTGGAAGGCATATGTTGCATCACAGCAGGTAAATATTATTGTAGGCCAGACCGTAGATGTAAAACTGCTTGACAGCAGCTACCTTATCCCTCCCCAGGAATTTGTAAGAAGGGTGATAATCGGAACAAAAAAGATCGCTTTCGGCGGACTGACTGACGGCCTCTTCTGGCATGATGTTTCAAGAGCATTATGGGGAAGGAAAGGTAATTATTCTGAAAAGGAATGGTTTTTAACTGCTGCGAAATCCTTCTCCGATTTCAGGATCGAAAAAGGGGAATTAGGGACTATTGTAAATATCAAAATGAGAAGCGATGAATTTAAAAAACGGATCTTTTTTGTTGATGCTATTATTGAAAACCAGACGATCAATCAGATAAATGATATAATGGTGAAGCTTATCCCGACAGAAGGGGTCGACCCGCTTGGTAAGGAGAATATTTATCTTAAAAAATTAAGCCCCGGTGAGATCAAGATCATCACATTTAAAGCACAGATCAAGCCACCTTCACATAAGTATAGAAATCAATACATGATAGCGGTAAGTGCTGAGACCGGCCAGAACCAAAAGACCGTTAACTTTCAATATGTGAATCCTTCAAAGTATTACGGCAAGAATATAGAATAGGTAAAACTTCTACACTTTCTTTCACCACAGAGTCACTGAGGCACAGAGAACTAAATAATTATTCCTATTAGTACTTTTAACATATTATAATATCTAATGATACAGAACTATATTAAAATAAATATTTATAAATAATAAAATCCATTCTTATTTTATAACTTTAAACTTAATTACTTCCTTATAAAATTCCATTATTTATTAATTATAAGATCAATTATAAAAATTACTATAACTAATATTTAAACCGATATTATTTTAAGAAAAGATTTTAATTGTAATAAACCTCTGTGTCTCTGTGCCTCTGTGGTATTCTTTTTTAACAGCTTACTGAAGGGCTTTGTTTATCTCTTGAACGAATTGCCTGATCTTACTCATCATCACTTTTTTATTCTTCATGTTTTTATTGATCAAAGCGATCAAAGCGGAACCGATAATTACTCCATCTATATATCTGTAAAACGGCTTTATACTCTCTTTGGACTTTATTCCGAATCCCAGACAGAGGGGAAGATCGAGCATCCTTCGAATTTCTTTTAATTTACTTATGATACCAAGGGGGATACTGTTCCTGACACCGGTGGTTCCCAGAACAGAAACAAAATATAAAAAGCCCGTAGTATGACGTGAAAGTTTTTTTAGTCTCTCAGGATCGGTGACGGACGTTGTCAGCAGGATCGTATCCAAACCGGCTTTGATACACAGATCGTAAAATACCTTTCCTTCATCAAAGGGCAGGTCAGGTATGATCACACCTGAAACGAAGCAGCTTTTTGCCAGAGCAATAAACTTCTTGAGTCCATAAACATACACAGGATTATAATAGGACATAAAGATAAGTTTAGAATTGATCTTACCCTTCAGGCTTTTTAAAACAACGGTAATTTTCTCGATATTGATATGATTCTCCAGCACCTTTATGGTAGCATTTTGAATAATATCACCGTCAGCGATAGGATCTGAAAAGGGAATCCCTATTTCTATCACATCAGCTCCGCTATCGGAAAGGGTAATTAATATATCTTTAAATGTCCTGATATCAGGATATCCGGCAGTAACGTAAAAATTTGATATTTTTTTATTTTTAAACAGTTGATTTATCGTCCCCATTGCGAATCCTTTTTGTTCTTATTTTAAAATCTGGAAATTTAAAGATACTGTATCCTAATGCCTTGGTACAAAATAACCGGTCTTATCTACACCTGTAAGTTTATTAAAATCGACCTCCAGGTTGATCTCCCGCCAGGAGTCTATAAGCCTTCTGTCTTTTAAGGTTGAATAGACTATAACATACCGGTTTACCGGGGTTGAAGCTATATCCGGGCGTATATTCTTGAGCCTTCTGGAATCTTTAAAGAAATGGTAGTACTTCCCTCCGGTCTCTTTTGCAAAGGATCTCAGCTCGCTTTCATTGTTATCCGTAAAATTAATTATGTAAACCGGGACATGATTGGCCTTTGCGTAATTCATGCAGACTTCCCAGCTGTAACTCTTGAAATTATTCTCAATATCAAAGTCACCCGTAGTGAAGAAGACAACCACTTTTCTGGATAACTTATTCATAACATCGGTAATCGATTTATATAATGGTTTCGATACATCCGTAAGATAATGATAATTGTTCTCTGACAAAGCTTCCAGAATCCTTAACTTCCGGTACTCGAAATCCAAGCCGACCCAGTCAGATTTATGAAAATTCAAAACTTTTACCGTATCCTTGGTTTTAAAAATATCCTTTATAAAAAATTCCGCCGCTTCCTTCAGATCATCAGCATATTTTTTCATACTTAAAGACTTCTCTACCAGAAATACAGTGTTTATCTTTTTTTTATCATAAATAGAAGTAACAAGTTCATAAGGATAGATCCGAACTCCAAGCTCTTTAATATTAAAATTATCCCTGGATAACCCGATAACGGGTGAACCATCCTGCTTATATACACTGCAGTATAAAACTATCCGCGGATATTTGGCAGTATCCACAGTATCTATTTCCACGTCCAGATTAGAATACTTATACGTATCAGGAGCAAACACCTCAACCGTATTCTTATAAAGATCAGATATGTACAGATGATCATGTGCCAGGATCATATCAGAAACAGACAACATCTTGCTCTGACCATAAGTAAAATCCTTAAAATGAGTCCACGTTCCGTTATCATAATTATAGATATATCCTCCGCTGACCCCATCAGCTATAAGAAAATGATCTCCCTGTTTCCGGATATTTCGAAGGTCATTAAAAGGTTTATCTTCAAAAACATACTCTAAAAAATTCCCGTCCTCATCGAACTTCTGAATATTTTTATTTACATGATCTGAGATATAAATATTATTCTCCTCATCCAGAGTGATCCCGGTTGGCCTGTAAAACTCACCCGGGTTTGAGCCTCTTTCTCCGAATTTCATCAACAGCTTTCCATCCGGAGAAAACTTCTGAACTCTGCTGTTACCTGTATCTACGACATATATATTATCATTGCGATCTACACAGACACTCTCAGGTCCGACCATCTTCCCGTCAGCGATGCCTGTACCGCCAATCATAAAAAGTGATTTACCGTCCTTGTCCAGTTTCTGGATAATGTCTCTTTTCACATCACTTATGATCATATTATTCATGCTGTCAAGGGCAAATCCATAGGGCATTTTAAACGATTTTATTCCGGATGATATTTTCTTTATTAAATTATAATTCGGATCCAAATGAAGGATCGATCTTGATGCCAGGCCTGTAATGAACACTTCCTGATCCCTGTTCATAAGCAGAGTGATCGGCTGCAGGAAGCGTCTGCTATCCCATCTGTTGCCGTTGATCGTCTTTAAATGAATATAGGAGTCTATGAATTTTAATTTTTTCAAATGGCCTATCCTGAAAAATATCCTGTTCAGCCTGTTGATAGAAATATTATCGGCTCCCCCGTTCTCTACAACTTCCAGCCATTCATCTATGGCATTTCCTTTGTATCCGGCTTTGTAATAGGATTTTCCCAGCCATAATTTTGCCTTATAAAAATCCGGATTATATTGAAGGGCTTTAATAAAGAACTCTATGGAAGAAAGGAATTTGGTCTCGTTAAAATAATAGACCCCTTTTTTAAAATTTTCCTCTGCCCTGTATTCATTGATATTGAATTTCCTTTGAGCAGACAAATTGGAAGAAAAAAGAATTATAACTATAGTTAAATATAATATTTTTTTCATTTCTTTTTAGAAGCTTTTTCTATTGTCATTTTTTTTAAAACAGAAATGTAACTGTGATATCCGAACGGATTAATTAAATACCACTTCTTTTTTATCATTATCAATCTGATCTTCTCAACTCCCGGATAATCCCCAACAACCCACAATTCAGCCACACTCTGCGGTATATTGACCGAGTAACGAACGGCTTTTATATTATATTCCTTCTTTAACCTTAATAACACCTGATACTGATTATCCTTTTTTTTATCCAGCAGTTCCTGTAAAGCATTCTTATATTGATTGATAAATCTTTGTTGCTCCTTTTCACTTATATTCTTCCATTTCCTGTCTGGATTAAGGCTGTGATAACTGAAGATCACATTCGAGATCTGAAAATATTCAAACCGGAACATTTTTTTATAGTTTCTCTTCATGGCATAATAATGCCATTTTTTAAAGACTTCATCAGGTGTCTGGAAACACCAGGGACAGAAGGAATGGGAGCAGGAGAATAACAGCAGTAATAATAATAAATTGAACAGTTTCTTCATTTTCTATGTTTATGAAAACGATGGTGATACAACGAATAAATTACTAAACCAAAATTAAAAATCAATAAAAATTTAGGGAAATAGTCTCCTGCCTTTGTATAGATCGTCTTCTTCTGTCCGGCAAGAACACTGATCTTTCCGATAAGAAATCCTTCCTTAAAAAGAG
>JAHITG010000258.1 GCA_018817865.1 Spirochaetota bacterium | reverse complement strand
TAAGGAAACCCCTTATCTTTAAAAATAATTATAATTAATTATAATAAAAAATTATTGAAAATCAATTAAATTGATTCCCTTAATTTGCAACAGCCTGTTCCGCGGGAATGACAATAGAGTGATTGCGGGAATGACAGTAGGGTATGCAAAGAATGGTGGGGCGGTGTGTGACTTTGGGTACTTTTGGGCTTTAGATATCATATTGGGACCAGTATCGTTCATACTTTTTCTTAGCGAAATCGCTGTCCGTAAATTCTGTCTGATCTTCAGCACAGTATTTTACAAACAATGCACAGGCTTTCATCTGCCCGGGATCAAATAACGAAAACCTTTCTTTGTGATACTCGTTTAAGCCTTTGTCCTTCGGGTGATGGTCGAGCGAATACAATGTATGATCCGATCCTACTTCACTGGAATTTCCCCAATTTTTCAAATACCAGATCATGTAGGCCGGAAGATAAAACCGCATTCCTGTTTTATCTACATAACTCAGAGCAGTCTGGCATTTTCTGATGTGTTCTGACGGTACTTCCTGCCACGGCCCAATGAAGTCATTTTTCCTGTGATCTTCATCATGGCCATAATCATAATCATCATGGGCTTCAGCCACATGCAGAGTGATCTCCTTCGGCTGGTCCACGCAGTCAAAGGCATCTTCAATGAATTGAATGAGTTCTTCTTTTTCCATATTAATATCCGGCAATAGATAAACAACATTCTGCCAGTCAGAATTAAATTGGTTTATCTGATCTTTAATATAGCATAGAATATATTAAAATAATTGGAAATCAAGATAAAAAACCGTAAAACCGGGGACGGTGCGTGACTTTGTGACACTAGAAAAGTCCGGTACCTGCTATCCTGACGCGCATTATAATCTTTAGATTTTATGCTTGCTCAAATGTAAAGACCGGGGGCCGATATTTGAAATGATTGATTTGACAGGTAAAATAAATTGAGTAGCTTATAATAGGCCATGCAAAGTGCAAAGGAAAGGATCTAAAAATGATCAAAAGAATTATAGTATTCATTTATGATCTGATCGGCACTCTATTATTAGCAAGTATAATATTTATAGCCTTCTATGTGGTATTCAGGCAATGTATAGAAGACAAAAAAGACGATGTGGGAACAGAACAGGAATCCGCCGTTTCTTATATTTTTGAAAAAGGTGTAAAAAATTAGACCTTTTTTTCTATATGCTTATAATATGCTTTTTGTTATCATGATATAACTCATCACGTAATTTTGAAACATTCTCATCCAGCATATACTCATCAAAAGTCATATATCTGTCTATCATGCCATCCGGAGTAAATTCTATTATTCTATCAGCAACTGTATGAACAAATTGATGATCATGCGAATTAAAGAGTATCATACCGGGGAAATTCACAAGACCCGTATTTAAAGCAGATATACTTTCCAGATCAAGGTGATTGGTAGGTTCATCAAGAATTAAAAAATTTGATCCCGTTACCATCATTCTTGAAAGCATGCATCTTACCTTCTCGCCACCTGATAACACTTTAACCTGCTTTAAAGTTTCTTCTCCGGAAAAAAGCATCCTTCCATGAAAACCTCTGATATAATTCTCAGACTTCTCCTCTGAATACTGTCTTAACCAGTCAATTAGATTAAGATCATTATCGAAAAATTCCGCGTTATTTTTGGGGAAATAAGAGTATAAAATTGTCTCTCCCCATTCAAAAGAACCGGAATCAGGTTTAGATACTTCTGTAATTATATTAAACAATGCAGTCTTTGCTATATTATTTGGACCAATAAAGGCAACTTTATCGTTTTTATTTATGGTTAAACTGAAATCCTTTAAGACTTCTTCTCCATCAATTGACTTGCTGACCTTTTCAATCGTCAATATCCTTTCACCGGACTCCCGGTCCGGTTTAAATGCAATATAAGGAAATCTGCGCGAAGATGCAGGAAGTTCTTCGATATTAAGCTGTTCCAGTCTCTTTTTTCTTGAAGTTGCCTGGCGGGCTTTTGAAGCATTTGAGCTGAATCTCTGTATAAAAGCTTTTAATTCTGCTGCTTTCAGTTCCTTCTTCTTGTTTACCGCTTTCTGCTGTTGTAAGCGCAATTGACTTGCCTCTGCCCAGAATGAATAATTTCCCACATACAGATTTATTTTTTGATAATCGATATCAACCATATGTGTGCATACTTTATTTAAAAAATGCCTGTCATGCGATACAACTAAAACAACATTTTCAAAATCATATAAAAAATTCTCAAGCCAGGTGATCGATCTGAGGTCAAGATGGTTTGTAGGTTCATCAAGAAGAAGAATGTCCGGATTACCAAAAAGTGCCTGTGCCAATAATACGCGTACTTTTAAAACAGTCTCAAGCTCTTTCATCTTCTTCTGAAGAAGATCATCTTCTATACCCAATCCAGCCAGCAGAATTGCGGCGTCAGCTTCAGCTGAATAACCATTCATCTCCCCGAATTCAGCTTCAAGCTCAGCTACCTTCATGCCGTCTTCATCATTAAAATCCGGTTTTGCATACAGATCATCCCTCTTTTTCATGATATCATAAAGTTTTTTATGCCCCATAATAACGGTGTATAAAACAGTATGCTCATCATATGCAAACTGATCCTGCTGTAATACTGCTGTTCTTTTACCTTTAGCTATATCAACTTCACCGGTTGAAGGTTCAATTTCCCGGGAAATTATTTTTAATAAGGTGGACTTCCCGGATCCATTTGCTCCGATTATACCATAGCAATTCCCCGGAATAAATTTAAGATTAACCTCTTTAAATAAAACCTGTTTTCCAAATAAAAGACTCACATCATTTACTGTAATCATTATATTATCCTTACAAATATTAAATTTTTTTCTAACTAATAGTTAGAGTAAAGGCATTAATGTAATACAACAGATAAATATTTCAACTTTTTTATTACATGCAAGGAGTCGGGTGCCAGGTCTTAAGGGTCTGTTGCCCAAATGAATTAAACAAAGGTAGCCGCAGGCTTTAGCCTGCGTAATGTTTCAATAATGTCATTAAACGCAAGCTAAAGCTTGCGACTACCACTATTTGATAATAATATCCCTTTAGGCAACAACCCCTTAACATTATCACTCTGAGAGGAAGGGAGCGAGTACTACCGTCCCTATTCTTTTATTTTTATTGATTTTTAAATAAAAATTAGTATATTTTATATAAGGAGTCTAAAACAGTAATTATTAATAGAATTTTTCTCGGGGGAGGTGTTTTTATGAAGTTTAAAAACTGTTTTTTTAATGTATCAATTCTTGTACTAATATCATTTTTATTATTAACATCGGGTTATGCAGGTGACCAGGGGAATGACTCGAAGGGATTATCTACAGATCTGGATGCTGTCAAAGATTACATTGACGGGGTAGACAGGATAGGTAATGATACCAAGGATGCTGACATCATTCCGCCTCCTCCAGGCTCTGTAAAAGAACGGAATATGCCTGTAGCTTCATTCGGACAGTATGATATTGCCAATTATATTCCTTATACAGTGGATTATAAAGAGCATCCTTTTCTTTCTGCTATGAAGGATACTGGTGCTTTTTTGTGGGCCACAACAGCGGGAATTGGCAATTTAGCTAA
Source organism: Spirochaetota bacterium (assembly GCA_018817865.1). Lineage (GTDB taxonomy): Bacteria > Spirochaetota > JAHITG01 > JAHITG01 > JAHITG01 > JAHITG01. The sequence goes on along the minus strand of JAHITG010000258.1, from coordinate 9,631 downwards.
TAATATTTCAGGTACCGTTGTGTATGGAGCATTGGACCTGTTAGATGTAGTTGGTATGGGAATTGAAGCGGGAGAAGATCTTGTAGTAGAGTATACTCCTCTTGATTATGTGGATATTGATGCGATCAATATGTTTTTCGTGATGAAAGGAGCTACAGGGGAATTAGCTCAATTTGCCCGGTCCGCCAAAGCCAGTTTACAGTATACAAAAGCCAGCATGCCTTATATTAAAAAAGCAGTTACAGTGAATAAAGTAAAAATAGTGAAAAACCTTAAGGGACTTGGAAAGACAAAAGGATTAGTAAAAAATTCTGAGTTTATGTATGAAGAGAATATGTGGAGTCCAAAATACTGGGATGAAAGGAATGCCAGAGACGCCTACAGGAATTCTTCTCAAAGGATCAATAATGCCAGAAAATTTGCCAAGGAAAGGAATGGGAAAACTTACCAGCAGAATGTGAGAGAAATGTTGAAAAAGGCAGATAAAAAAGAGGTCAGTTATCAGAGAAAAATATTAGATGAAGTAATAACTGACCCCAAAACAGGAGAAAAAATCAAAACAGGGAAAAAAATAAAAATGAGGCAGTTTGAATTCGATGATGGCCTTGAGTACCGGATGAAGAATCGTCCGTATAATGCTAAACAGTCTACTGATATCAGGGCAAACAAACCTACTCAGAGCCTGGAGATAAAAATTGATCCAAACAAACCGGATACAGGGATCGAAGATGTAGCGGGTAAACTCTCAAAAAATGGGCAGGTCTATCCTACCTATGATAAAAAAGTTAATAATAAGATCAAAATTGATCCTGAAAAAATGGATAAAATAATGGGTGAGCGGTTACACTGGCCTACTAAATAAACTGATCCTGATATATAATGAGAAGTATGTATAATAAACAGAGAATGAGAAAACTCAATTGTGTTAATCCTAATTAAATGAAAAAGAAAAAATTTTTACAGATCATTCTTATTGTCCTGTTAATTAGTTCGGGGCTGTTGTTTTTATTAGTTAATAAGAAAGGCGATCTGCCTGTCTTACCTGTCAAAGAAGATTATACCTTTAACGAGATCATCAGTGCGGTAAGTAATAATTTTAATAAAATTAAGACCATCAGGATGGATTTTTCTGACACATGGTATAATAAGGTCGGTGTTGACAATAATCTGGAATCGGTCATCACTTCCTCTGAAATTAAGAACATTCTTTCCGGTGAAGCATTTAAGATAAAGTCAAAAGGTGTAGAAGTGGCATTTCATTCGAACATCGGCATTATAGGCAACTATAAAAATAAGAATTACAAGTATAACTATCTTCATCTTGTAAACTGGTATAGAATTGTATATGAAATGGTTTTACTATTCCCTGAGGATATTAAAATTGATGAGATGATCAAAGACAGAACATTTCATCTGAAAAAAATGAAAAAAAAGGGATATTATTTGATATCCTTCATGCCGAAAAACAATGACCTGTATATTGATCTGACTGTTAGAATGCCTTATGGCGTAGTGGTTGGAATTAATATTATAGAGAATCTCCAAGCCAAGGATGAGAATGATCAAGAAATTTATCATACCTACATGGTTAATGCTGAATTAAAAGATGTGACTATGGTTGATGATATCTTTATACCCGGATCGATCAATGTGCGGTATATTACACATGAGGATCAATACCTTTTCTTTACAAAGATCAAGAAGATCAAGTTTAATAAAAAACTTGATAAAAATAGTCTGATACTGAGAAGGAAAAGAGGTGTCTGGTACAGTGATCCCTGCTGGGTGGATGACAGCGCTCTGGTGGTAATAAAAGGTGAAGGGCAGCGGATCGCGGATAGTTTCGGGTATGAGGGTGTCATTAATAAGAGTTTTACTATCGTTAAAAAAAATATTAAGAATGCAGATGAAGTTCCTCTTAAGCATCTCCTGTTCTCGAAAGACGAAGATCATCTTACCAGGTTTATCTTTTCCGGGGATTATAATAAAAAGTATAATAAATTAGCTTACTCGGTCACACCGGCTCCGAATAATGAGAACAGTGCTCTGAAGAAGATCCGGGGTGTATACCTTCTTGACCTGAATAATACAGAGAATGAAATACGGATCTCAGATACAGGTTTTTCTCCTGCCTGGTCAGGCAGTGAGGAACTGTTGATCTTTAATGAACCTGATGATCAAAAGGGGATCAATAATATCCTGATATGCAATAAGGACGGCCGGGCAAAAAAAATGATCATTAAGAATGGTTATAATTATAACTGGGGAAAAAATGATGATACTATTGTTTTTGAAAAAGGGAAATGGATTTATCCACAAGGGTATATCAGTAAGAGCAGAACAGGGCTCGATGCGGAAGAGGGTATATATCTCTATAACAGGGAAGAAGGAAGCGAAATTTTGTTAAATGACTCCGGGGTGAATCCATCTCTTTCACAAAATAAAGAGAAGATGATCTTTTCAGATAAGAATACGAAAAAAGGTCTGTTTTTTTTAAATTTAACAAATGCCGACCTGCAGGAAGTGTCTGAGATCGAGGATAAGGATGTAGCATTAAAGGCGGATTGGTTAACTGATAATGATATTATACTTGTGAAAACATCCGGATCAAATCTCTATCAGTTTGGACTTTATAAATATTCTTTAGATAGTAACGCTTTCGAGTTTCTCTCTGATGAAGTATGGCTTTGGGGTAAGAATATAAGTTATTTAAAACCTTCCCGGAACCAAAAAAACCTGCTTTTTAAATTCTATAGATCCTCTGATGTTTATTACAATGCGTGGGGAATCTTCAATTTTAAAAAGAAGAACATCATCTTAGAAAGAGACTCAATACTGTAGTGAAAAAAATGGGGACGGAATAAGAAGTACCTGGTACCCTTACAGGCATTATGATCTTCAGGTTTTGTCAAATATCTGGAACGGATACCTTTATATACATTTAAATATTCTGAATTTTAATCTATTTTAATGTCAGCCATAACAGCGCGGTGGTCCAGGGTCTCGTAAGAGTCACTCACCCAGGAATTTAAGATCTTGATATCGCTGCTTGTAAATATATAATCCACCCTGGCAAAGGGCAGAAAGGAAGGGTAAGTGGCCCCGTGCCCTTTCCCCTTTATCATAAAAGCGTCCTTCATCTTTGTTAATATCACATCTACTTCATTTAAAAAAGGAATACTGTTAAAATCACCGGCAAGGATAGTGCGGCTCGGCCGGTCGCCCAGTTTTTCCATGATCAGATGCATTATCTCCTTCCTGCGTGTGTAGCCTTGATGCACTTTTGCATATGAAAGGCCGTATCCGCTGTACCAGCCTGCAGGCAGATGTGTAGAGTAACAGGTTATCACGGACTTGCCGGGTTTTATCTTGACCTTGACAAGTGCCCGGCGGCGCTGGGTCAATGAGACCCTTGTGGATTCCAGTAATTTAAACTTTGACAGGATAGCGGAACCCCAGTACCGGATATCCTCCGGTGGTGTATTGGGAGCATAGCCGAATGAATAATAGTATCCGTGTTTTTTTGCTATCTCCGGGACGATCCTGGACCCGTCAGGAGGGATCCTGCCGTGGTGGTTTGTTACTCCCGGTTTTGCATGGACTGCTTCCTGCAATGCAATGATATCCGGCCTCTCTTTTTCTATCAGTTCATTGATATGTTCGTTCAATATATAATTCCTGGCAAGGTTCAGGGTCATTATACGGATTGTTTTAGAGTTCAGCTCATTGACACATGTGTTTAAAAAAAACAGAACAAGAAAAATTCTCATGTAAATATTTACTCTTATAATAAGTTTTTCTCCTTTGTATGGGGCCTGTCAGATCACAGTTCCCTTCTCTCCATGCTGCAGAAAGCTCTGTCGGAACATAATATAATATTTGTATATCTGGCGGCAATAAAAAATTGGGGACGGTGCATGAATTTGCCCCGAGAAATTGACCTCCGAAAAAGCAGAAAAAGTGTCGTTTTCAATATTCAACTTTTGCAGGCCATTAATGAATATATACAACGGTTTTGATATTTTTTGAGGCAGGGCTTCTTTTCAGCATCGATCCGGATCGTCCGGTATCGGGATAGGGGTGATCACGTCATAATAATCATCCGGTTTGCCGGACAGGATATCTTTTTTGATCAATCCTCCCCCGGGTTTATTATATTGATCTTTTATCCATTTTATCTCTTTTAATTTACTGCCATACAGGCTGATCAATTGATCATAACGAAAAAGATGATACTCCAGGCCTGACCCTTTATATGAGATCTTCCATAATGCTTTATACTCGGCTTTCAGGTCCTTCATCCTGGTCATTATTTCTTTTAATAAATGAAGAAAAGCAGTTAGATTTTTATTAACCAGATGAACATTTCCCATGTTCATAAAAGCTTCCCTGTATTTTTTATTTATTTCAAATACAAGGATAAAACGCTCCATCAGAACAATAATATGATCGATCTTGAGCCTGACTTCCTGGAAAAAAGTTTGGTTCTTTTTTATGGGTTTAAACCGGTCCAGTTCTTTGTAATAACCTTTAGCTCTGCTCAGATAGTCCCTGAGCTTTTTAATGTTCCTGGAAATAGATCCTCTGAGACCAGGAAGGAATGAGATATCCCAGAAGATCCTGTAACAGTCAACAGGCTCCTCCAGGAGGAGGGACAGGTCTTCGTTATGCCTGGAAAAAAAATCGAGGATTTTTATCAAGCCGTCTCTTTTTCCTTTCTCTTTAATTTCCCACAGATGTTTCAGTACTTCTGCATAGAGCCCGGAATATTTTGGGCGCCCGGGAAAATACGAAAAATAGAGGAGCCCGATCAAGGCTTCCCCTAAAAGGTTAAAATTGCCGTCATCACCCCAGGAAGTGATCATCGCTCCTTTGCTCATCTTTACTTTTTTTTCTTCTTCCCTGATAAAGGCGATATTCTTCATGCTGCCTTTCAGAGGGGGGAAGAGCCGTGCCCAGGAAGAAGTCCCTCCACAGAGTATTTGAGGAACATTGCTCCTCCCGATCAGCCTGATCTGTCTTTTAAAGGCCCTTAACCGTTTATCATCATAGCTGTAATTCCAGTTTAAAACCACAATATCCTTCGGGAGCTTTTTTAAAATTTTCGGGAACTTGATCAGCATATCGCCCCACATCATGATTCTCCTTCCTCTCTTCTCCACCATCTTTTTTACAGCCAGCACATGCCTGAGGAAGAGGCCGTCCAACCCGTATTTTTTTGAAAGGGGCCGGCTCCTGTCCCGGCCGAGGTCCCAGATCTCATCGAGCCCGATATTAATATAGGAAGAAGGGAAGGCATCACAGATGTCTTCGATCAGATCCTCGATCAGCTGATAGGTGGAGCTTAAAGCAGGCGACAGGGAATAATATAAGGAGGTCTCGGAAAGCCCGGCATATTCTTTATGTTTTAAAAGCTTGGGAAAATGGCCGAGGGTCTGAATGGAAGGGATCACTTCTATCCCGCAGGCATCGGCCAGCTCAACTAATTCCCTGACCTCCTTTTTGGAATAAGCTCCGGTTTTTTTCCAAAGGAGCGGGTGGTTCCTGAATTGATAAGTATGCTCAATATAAAGGGAAAAGAAGTTTATGGGTGTATCTTTTAAGAGGCTCAGGAGAGATCTTAATGTCCTGATCCTGGGAACCTGTCCCCTGGATACGTCCAGCATGATCCCGTTGAGTTTATTGTGCTCCATAGATAATAGAATGTAGCTGTTTTAAAAATAGAATCCACAAATAAAGAACCGGGACAGGTACAATACTTTTTTAAAAAAGTATTGTACCTGTCCCGGTTCTTACTGTTATTGCCACCCTTTCTCTGTCGGTTTTGCCCCCATCCGAACAGCGATCCGCTTTAATTCTTCCCTTCGTTCAAACAGGGCGCATCCTAAATGAGGCTTCTGAAGCAGGTCCTGATTTTCACGAATATGTTTAAAGAATTTTGACTGAACAGCATCCCTGAGGGAAGAAGTACGCAATGAATCTGCGGCTAAATGGGCAAAAGGGCAGGGTTCTATGTCTCCCTGCGCATTGATATGCAGAAATCCCTTGCCGGCAGCCATGCAGCTTCCCCCCACCTCATATTCATCATCAGGAAGGTGTACGAGAATGATCTTTTTATCCTTATGAAATTTCTTTACCTGTTTTCTGAATAAGGCCTGTTCTTCTTTTTCGGGGACCTGTAACAGATCAGCTTTTTTCGCGGAAGGGACATATGCTACATAAAAACCCATACGGCATCCCTTTGATATCATGCTGTCGATAAAAGCATCCTTCCCCGCCAGGGTAATATTCTGCTTTGATACCATGCAGGAAAATCCGAAGAAGATCCCTGCCTTCTTCATTAACTCCATGCATTTAATGACCTTTTGATATACCCCTTTTCCCCTGCGGCTGTCCGTATAATCTTCATTTCCCTCCGTGCTGAGAATGGGAATGATATGATCATGCTGCCTGATCTTGTTCACTGTATCAGAGTCAATGAATGTACCGTTATTAAAGAGGAAGAATAATATGCTCCGATGCTTCCCAATCAGGTCCAGGAGGTCAGGATTCATTAAAGGTTCTCCCCCGGTAATGATAAAGAAGGATACTCCGATCTCTTCAGCCTGGGTCAGAAGGGAGTCGATTTCATCCAGTGTCAGTTCATTTTCTGTAGGGTATTCCCGGCTGTAGCACCCCGGACAGGTAAGGTTACATTTCATTGTTGAGCTCAGGATCAGGACAGGAGGAATGATCAGGCCTTCTGTTTTATTAAGTTTCTGACGGATCCTGGTGGCCCGCTGAACATTGAGGAACCGTTTCCATAAGGTAACCATTCTTACAGGATTCATGCCTGTCCACACGCGGACGGCTTTTATAATTCCTTCTATAAGGTTGAGATCGAATTTTTTTGATGCATATGTGCCCATGACTTTTTTTGTTTATCCTTGTCCTGATCCCTGATTTTGAAAGCTAATATAATAAATAAAATATGTAAGTCAAGAAATGATGGATAGAACCGTAGAACCGGGACAGGTACAATACTTTTAAAATGAGTATTCAGGAATGATAGGAGGTTTGATGGGGCCCGACCCCAATAGCTTAGGAAGGTTTATATTTTATATGCTCTCTCATCTTGAAATTGCATTCAGTGATCTGGTCACTGTTTCCGTGATTGTGTAAAAGGCATTCATGTTTTAGCCACCAGCATTTATATAATAACTCCCCCTTTTTTTTCGGATCCTCCACCTTGGCTTCTATAATTTTTATAGAGAGATCATAAAGTGTTATGCATTTTTCAGCCAGACATTGATTCTTGCCGTCAGCATTCTTGTACAAAGTCTCAATTCCTTTAATGATACTTTCTAAATCCGCCATCTCTCTCTCTTATAGCTCCTTTAGATCAGCCTCCCAGGACTGCTATTTTTGTATTATAATCTTTTATCAACTGGGCATTCCGCTGCTGCATTGCACATACTTTTAATCCGCGGTATACTTTTAAAAGGAAAACTTTCATGTCCTCAGGTGTGTATCCGGGCTGATCCAGGTGTGTAGCCATGATCTGTTCAGCCTGTTTAGCAGCCGTTAGGTATATATTATAGGCTGCTTCATCAAGTTCTCTTTTTTTAAGCTTCTCTTCAACGATTTTTTTAATTGTTACAAATTCTGCAATGGCCATTTTTTACCTCAAGTGCATCAATTAGAGATTTACGACTCTGATTACCTTCCTGTTATATAGTTTACCGTGAATTTTAAAAAATACAATTATAAAGTGAAGGGGGAGAAACAATGAGAATGGAGACGGTTCTGATACCTTGGTTAGGGTGACGGTCCGCTGTTTTTACTGCCGGAATCCTGTCTGATGTAAAAAACAATTGACATTTCTGCTGCAAAATAATACATTATAAAAATGCATAACGGAAAAAGAGTGACTGCAGATATTTCAGGGAGAGCCTGATAAATGTCCAATAAAAAAAATAAATACCCATCAGGATTAAACCGTTCCATATCTTATTTCTTTGGATTATTAAGTTTAACACTTCCTGTCATTATTTACCAATTGCATATAAAATGGCTGGGATTTCCTGATGGAGGTCTGACTGAGTTTGAACGGGCTGAAAATTTTTTATACCGGATCTTTATTTGGCCCGGATTTGCCTTGGGTTTGTATTTTCTTTACTTAGGCTGGACTGCTTCAAAGCAGAAAATTAAAAAGAAATTAGTGATCTCTATCTGTATCTTCATTTTTATTATTATTGCTACAATTATTGTGGACTATTATTTCAGTTTACATTTTGATAATGGTGGTGGCGGATAATAAAGAACCGGGACAGGTACAATGCTTTTTCCCGGATGATAGAGGACAGAGTGTTTTGTTGCCGGGTCTTTGCCCGGAGGAGGAAATGATGATATACGGAAGAATTTCCCTGGTTATTCTCCTCGTTACTGCCGTCTTTTTGTCAGGATGCGAAAAGCATCCCGGAAAATATTGGAATGGCCGTGGTTCAGCGGTTAAAGGAGGCTCCATGAACTATATTGAAACATTTAAGATCCCCGCATGCGAAAAGATAGTCCTTGAATCCTACAAAAAGATGTCTGACTCAAGGGACGGCAAGGCACCGAAAGTCCGGGAGATCACTGATAAGGATGTCCTGAAAAAGATACTGGCTTTGATGAATGAACTTCCTGACAAGGGTGAAGAGATGATCAAGATGGGAGATGTCCCGATCATAAACGTTGTCCTGTTTATCGGCCATGATAAAGCGGTTTATTTTACTTTTTACCAGGATATGGTCAAGACACCGGACACATCCTTTTATTCCGAAGCGCCCGCTCAGGAGAAGGAACTTTATGACCTTTTAGTCTCTTTTTTATAAACAGGAAGGAGCGGATATTATGGACACGATCATACATTATTTTACAGGCACAGGAAATACCCTGCATGCCGTTAGAATGATACAGGACCGGCTTAAAAAGGCAGGGCATAAGGTGACCATTCAGAGGATATCTTACGGGGTTCGGTCCCCTGAAGCTGAGTTTGGCCTTCATGTCATTGCTTTCCCTACATACAGCTGGACAGCCCCGGCTGTTGTACAGGACTATATCAGAAGGATGCCGGATGGTCAGGGTAGAAAAGCCGCAGTATTCACAACATATGGCGGGAATCCCCTCGGTGCTCCGGAATTTATACACAGAAAGCTGAAGGCCAGAGGATATGACGTCATGATCACAGGCGGTGCACTGTATCCTGATAACTGGACACAGATGGTGAACCCTCCGGATAAAGCAAAAGCAGGCCAGATGATAAAGCAGGGTGAAAAGATGACCCGGGAATTCGCTGAAAAGCTGATCAAAGGCCAGAGGTCCTATTTTAAACATTCATTTTTAAACTGGTTCTGGACAGGGGTGATAGGCTCGCTTTTTATCCTGTTCGGCCGAAGGGGGATGGGCTTACTCTTTTATGCTGATTCCGGATGCAATTCGTGCGGGATCTGTGAAAAGACATGCCCGGTGCAGAATATCCGGATGAAGGGGAACAAGAATCCCAGGCCTGTATGGAAGTTTTCCTGTGAGGACTGTTGCCGGTGCATCAATGTCTGCCCGAAGAATGCCGTAAATACTTCTCTTTTAAGGACAGGGGCGATGTGCATTG
>JAHITG010000257.1 GCA_018817865.1 Spirochaetota bacterium | reverse complement strand
TGTGACAATAACCGGTGACTCAAAAACGGCTCCCTTATTCTGTGATAACCTGGATTTAACCTGCTTATTTGGATTTGCATCATACCAGATCACTTTTATCCTGTCCTTATAGCCGGATAAACAGGGGACATAACCTGTCCCGATCGTAACCTGTGAAGACCATGTTGATCCTGTTTGATTTGTCTTCCTGCTGTATAGAATTTGTGAAACCGAATTAACCAGATCCGGATTAGCACCGCCTGTCTGCCAGACAATATGGAGATATCCTGAAATGATACCTATATCAGGTGCCATAAGATTATTCCAGTCATTTGCCCCTGCTTCAGACCAGACAGTTTCAGCTGCGCTCCAAATGCCGGAGCTCAGTTTCTGTCGATACCCGATATATTTATATCCGGCTCCTGACCAGCTGCGCCTATCGTAAGCAATATGGATATTATCTTCAGGGTCAACACAAATAGACGGTTTTTTCAGTACCATAGAGTAATTATCAACAGTCGTCACAGCCTGCCATGAAGTCGTCCTGTATCTGTACAGAATTCGCCAGAAACTGTTACTGTCATCCCTCACACTCCATACCACATGTACATATCCGGAAGAATCAATAGTAACATCCGGCAGACTCTGCCATTTATAGGGTGAGGATTGTCCGTCATCGATCGTCTCTTCCGGCAGAAAGCTTAAACCTGCGTTAGTACTTATACGGATCCTTATATCATTTCCCGAATCAGCAACATAAACTATCGCAACTTTATTGCCCCTGACTGCTATGGATGGATGTTTAGGTGAACCAACAGAATCTGCTAAAGTCATCTCCCCTCCCCAGACACCATCTATATTTTTTTTATAATAGACCCCTTTTGTTCCCCAGTGCCTGTAAAAAGAACAATGTAAATTATTGCCGGTTTCATCAAATATAATCTCCGGTTTACAGCCTTCGTTCCCAATATTATAAGCCGCATTTAAATTTCCTGAATTAAAGATCAATAAAATAAAAAAAATCCCTGTTAAAAGAAAATATTTCAAAACTTAAACCCCAGTTCTATATAGTGATTTCCGTAAGTATATTGATGCGCCCCATTCAAATAATAGACAAAGGAATAATTAATCGCTATGCTCATCTTCTTATCCAGTTTCTTGATAAAGCCCAGTCCAAAAGAGACCTGCTTGAAATCCCTCTCTCCTAAGCTCATCCCTCCAAGCACACTGAGTTTCTCTAAGAACAACAGTTCCAGGGCCGGGGATATCCTGTATTCTTTTTCTCTTATTTCTACCCCCAGGATAACATTTAATCTGTCAAGCCATCCTATATTGTTAAGTATACGAAGATAAGAGAGATCAAATGCAGAACCTATGTTGCAGACTAAAGGCACTTTACTCGTTTCATTAAGGCCCATATCAGGCTGGTTGAGATTAAACAGGGAGAATCCGAAATTGACACTCCTGTGAAATCTGTAAAGAAGACCCATGTCAACAGAGAATCCTGTTTTCGATAAGGAGTCAGAAAAGACAGGATCAAACTGTGTATAACCATTTTCAGTATATCTCTTATACAGAACTTTAATATTCATTCCTGCATAAAAAGTATGATGGGAAAATTCAGCTACCCGAAGCCCATAAGAGAGGTCAAAGACATTTTCCTGATACAGCCCGGTAAACAGGCCGTGCCATCCCAGTGCAAGGACACCTGCATGGGGTGTATATAAAGCCCCGTTTAAGCTGCCGTTATAAATAGAATCATCAAGGTTGTGATATAAAGAGATGATTGAGAGAAATACCTGGTGTTCTTCCAGCTGTCCTAAACCGGCCGGGTTATAGTATATAGCTGTCACATCGTCAGCAATTCCGCAAAAAGCCCCTGAGAGCGCAGAAGCTTTTGCACCAGCTTTTGGCATTACAAACGAAGCTTCGGTTTGAGCACAAAGAAAAAGCAAAAAGATAATTATAATTTTGATCCTTTTCATATTTTATATTATATCATTTAGCAAGAACAACAATTCCGCTGTAATGTCTCTTACCAACAATTATTTTATAGATATATAATCCATCTTCACACATATCATTATCATGGTCAGTTCCGTCCCAACTCAATTCAATAACATTGGAGTTCATCTCTTCACCATCATTCAACCTGCGAATAAGACTACCATTTAATTTATATATATAAATGCTGACTTTATCCCCTGAGTCATTAATCAGGTTGAAGACCACGCTGTCATTAATACCATCGTTGTTGGGTGTAAAAGGATTCGGCCCTATCTTAAACTCATCCCCGCCTGCTTCCCTGATAGCATAAAGACTGAAATGCCCCACATCTGCCCAAACAATCTGCCCCTCTTGGTCTACTTCACCGCCTATTGGCATCCACTGTACGCCATCGTAATAGTATATCATAAGCCTGCTTGATTCCAGATTCCCGCCTATTTTTTCAATAATATCAGGCTTTAACAACTTGAAATGAATATTGATCTTGTTCTTCCTTTTAAAAACTCTTATTGCTTCTCCCGATGCAGCTGAGAACATATTAAAATCGTATGCTATACTTTCAGCAAAACTATCATTCTTTCTTATTGAAAAGATAGTATCTTCAAATAAAGAATTGGTCAGTATCAGCACACGGGTCTTTCCGTCATCCTCTGAAAGAATCAACCTGTCGATCTGTTCATATTTGTAGACGAGCCTGTCAATGTCCAGCTTTGTAGAGGATGTATAGCATGTTGTATTATCATAGATGTTTTTAAAATTTATTACAATGTGTGTATTTCTTTTAACGTCTTTTGCACCAACTTTAAATGTACCGTAATATATTCCATTAGTCTTCTCAACAAGGTCGATCCTTGCATTACCTGCAACACCTTCAATAAAAAAATTCCCGATAAGGCCTGTAAGATAGTCGACTTTAACAGTGATCTCAACATATGGAGTATAGATTATACGAGGGTCATGGTCAATAATAGTAATATTATCTTCCGTCAGTCCGGGTAGATTACTTGAAAATAGAGAGATTACAGTACAATAAACCGGTATAGTTACATTATCACTATACAAGCGAAATACAGGATAAAAAAAGATAAAAGTGAACAATAAAACACAGATCCCTTTTTTATTCCTCATTGTTTCTTTCAATAATTAATACTTCCTGATCCTTTATGATCTTTATTTTAAATTTAAAAATTTTTTCTTTGGATAATTTTGTCTTTACACGTATTTGGGCATCATATATCCCTTCTTCAGGGATACTGTTTATTTCAGTGATCAACTCCCTTATTTTCCCGGAGTATACGGGCAGGTTGAATTGATTTATTGAAAACATGGAAACTGAATTTTGAGGATCTGTTAAGATCAATTTCCCCACAGGCCGAAAATAAACATTCCCTCTGTTCCTGATCCTTACTTTCAGATAATTAATATACTGTTTCTTTATCAGCTTTTTTTCAAAGCTTATACTCTCCACATCAAGATCGATCAGTGCTTTATCCGTATATCTTATATAGACTCTGGTAGAAATACGGCTTGATATCGCTATCATATTATTCTCTTTTGGAACATCATAAAACGAGACCTTTAAAATATTTTCTCCGGATCCTTCAACCGGTGTATTGACCCTGATTTCAAATTTATAAGGTTTGGCAGGTTGAAGTGTGATCTCGTCGCCTGATGCAGATATCTGATCCTTATCCAGTCTTCCCGATATATCCTTAAAATCCACTTTAATATATTCAGCAGTATCCTTTGTGCATTGCAGTTCATACTGAAGAACTACTTTGTTCCCGGATTCACAGTCTATTTCAAATTTCGGTGGATTCAATGAAAATCCGCTTAATTCACACAATGTGAACAATAACATCATAATTATAAAAACAATAATTGATAAACTCTTCTTATCCCGCATCTTTTCCTCCTTTATATACCCGGAAGGGCCACGGTTCCATGACCCTTCCGGTTTATTACTGCAAGGAGTTTCATCCTGTTAGAATTTTTATTCTTCATTAATGTCCATTTCAAAAGTAAGCTGGGTATCATAATCAGCACTGGCAGCACCGGCAACATCTATACCAAAGTAAGAGTTGAACGGGCTTGGTAAAGAGCTATCTGCAGTACCGACTTTCTTGCACAGTACCCTTTTTGTGAGAACAGGATCATTTTCTGCCAGATCCACATCCCATACCCAGTTCCATCCGGTTCCTGCTTCTGTTAAAGGACCATCAGTCGCAGTATTCCATGTATCAGTCTTATCCCCGTCACCGTTAAAATCAGAATCAAATGTCGCTTCAGAATAGGTTCCGGTCGTCATGACATCATCCTTGTCACCGTCCGTATTCAAGTCAACTCCACTCCATAAAAAGGTATCCTCTTCAGATCCGTCATAAGGCGGATTGCTTCCATTTCCAAAACCGGCAGGACCGAAATTCGCACACCATACTTTAAGCGGTAAGTAGTTTGTCTGGCCGGATACAACTGCTTTCAAACCTCCATCAGTTGTAAGGGCTGAATAGTTTTGTGAACTCACATACAGATACCAGTTTGGATTACTTCCTGTAAAGTATGCAATCTCAACATGGTTCGTTGCCTGGAATCTTAAATTTGATACATTTGGCAATACTGTACCAAAATCAAGTCCGGCTGAACGTCCCGGCAGAACAACATTAACTGTAAGAGACATGGGTGAGGCTCCGATCGTTGCAGTTGCAAAAACCGTAACATTGGTACTTGTCTGTCCTGCGTTTAATGTAATTGCAGTAAAGAGCAAGGTAACCATAAGAATAAGTGATCTTATTTTTTTAAACATATAACTTCCTCCTTTTTGATTTTTTTTAATTATTACTTCAAATTATTTACAGTTTAACAGTTTAGCAATTATCACCCCCCTTTATTTCATTCATTGAGTTAACAATAAATATATATTTAAATACTCTCTTTCATTCCCCGTCGCTTTTGTATTCTTAATAGAAGACCGTATTCCTCATTATTCAATCGCTGAATGAATAATATCAAATTAAAATAAAAAGTCAACTATTTTTTCGATAAAATTCACTCTTTACTGCATTTTGCTCTTTCGTAAGCAGCAACTTTTACAATCACTTCACTTGTCTCCTCAAATATAGCCTTTTCAGCAAATAAGAGATAAATAAAAAAGAACTAATTAATAGTGTATATCTTTTAATCGTCACTATTAAAAAGCATTATATTTGACGGACATCACATGAGATGTACCGATATCTTCTATCTTTATATTATACAGATAAGCATAATCAACAGTTATACCGTAAAAAAGGATTCCCGGCCCCAGGCTTATTACATTTCTTCCATAACCTGTACGAAGTATCAATGATAATTTTTCTGAACCGCTTACACTCTCAAGCCCTATCTTCGGAACCAGCCGGTCTTCCTGTTCGGAATGATAGGACAACTCTCCGGCAAAGGTCAGATACCTGACAAAAGATATCCCGGCAGGCATATACCTGTACGATACTCCTGCGGTGAATATCCTTTCCGCATATTCTGTGCCTTCCCTTGCAAGGTTGGATGACAGAAGGCTGTCTGCATTTATCCCGAAATGGAGAAATTCCTTTATTTTATAGATAATACCGATATCAATACAGTGGCCTGTCAGGTTTTCATCAATACCTTCAGAAACAGCCTCCGTCAGCATGATCTTCTGAATGAGGAACCTGTATTTTACTCCAACATACATCTGGGGGACAGGCTTCCATGCACCGGTAAAAATAAAAGTGTTCTCCGAATATATATCTGCATCAAAATTGAGCCACCCGAGACCGATATTTAAGGATGAGAATGGCAGGACAAGGCCGAAAGAATTCTTCTGTATATTCAGTCCGGTGTATAAAGGTGAGTAGGCAAATCCCGCCTCGAGAGACCTTACTCTTAAAATTCCAGCAGGATTTGCAAAGATCGCATCCACGCCTGTTGCCGAAACTGATACATCACCCATACCTTTAAGCCGTGCGCTTCCGCCTGTCTGTATAAAAGAGGCATGACTTCTATTAATAGAAAAAACAGTTAAGCACATGAATATATAAAATATTTTTAATTTCTGATCCATCAACTCACATCCCTCTTTATTTTACCACCACTATCTTTCCCGCTTTATACTCTCCACAGGCTTGTACCTTGTAAATATAAAGCCCTGACCTCACCTCTTTTCCCTGTTCATTATCGCCGAACCAGCTCCTCCGTCCCTGTTTCAGTGTTTTAACGATACGGCCTAAAGAATCAAATATCTCGATCTTAATACTATCTTCAGAACATGAAGATTCAAAACTGAAGATGACAGCATCATTTACCCCGTCATTGTTCAGCGAAACAAGCGAGCCTGATACTTTAAAATTTGCTATATTTCCTGCAGAAGATATATAAGCACTTATAAAATAGTCACCCAGGGTATCGATCTTTGCCTGGAGGGTATTGTTCCCATACTCGTCCGTCACCTTATCCCCTCCGATATAGGCGGTCGTATCTCCGGTCATTTTAAACATACCTATTGAAGATCCGTCAAGTCCTTCCAGACTCAACTGTGCATCCGTGTACGGTATACGCAGGGTTGCAGGCTTTTTAAAAAGAAATCCTGAAGGTGTGATCTTTCTTATTAAACCTGCTCTATTCACAGAGATATTTACGGATTCAGCCTCGAATGACTCCTTCTGTATCTCTATCAATGTCCCGTCACCCATTACATACTTCCCGCCCGTCTCACTGTAGATCGGGTTGGCCAGGTCCAGAAGAAAACTCCTGTCGTAAACTGCTGATCCTCCTCCCCTGGGAACAGCTTTTATGGTAACAGGGAGCTCTTTACCTGCATACAGGTTGTCTAAAGAGATGGCATAAATTATATTGCGTGTGCCGTCATTGTTGTTATATGATTCTACTGATACAGCAGAGGATGAGTCATCAAGCCTTGAGAAATCAGCCGTAACAACTGCATTTGCACTGACACTCACAGTAAGGTCGACAGTCTCACCGTTCTTATACACATATGAAGGTCCGTTATTCCTGACTGTTGAAGTTGAATGATTATCAGGATCAGGTGTGTTGAAATCAATAAAGGAGACACCGAAAGCACCTTTTAACCTCACCAGTATATGAGGTGAAGCAACATTATCCTCACGCCAGGCAATTATGACCTGACCGTCAGGAGTAACAGCCATTGCATGCTTGCCGTGTACCGGAGCCTGAACATCCTCAAGGTCGGTGCTGAACCACGGGTCAGAGACATTTGATGCTATTGCAACCGGTGTGCTCCAGTTTGTCCCGCCGTCACTGCTTTCACAGTACATTATTTCACCCCATGCATTTACAGGTCCGGATGAATATCCCGACTGGTAATAATATGTGACATAGAGTTTGTCATCACCATCAATCCCTATTGAAGGCGTGTACCCTACTCCCAAAGTCCTTGCAGTTACCCACGATCCCTTTGACGTCTCGTATATCACCCTGGAATTAGTCCTGATATAATCATTCGGCGCACCTTCGATCGGCCGCGCATCCCCGGTGTCGAATACAATGTGCTGGTTTTTGTTCGAATCGATCTCAATATCAGGAAAGGCAAACCAGTAATAAAGAGAAGAGCCAGGAGTAAAAAAGATCTGATGATTATCCACGGTTGTCCATGCACCGTCCCAGGTACCGGAGACTTTTTTAACAAGGTAAACGCTGGAATAATGAGAAAGCCCTGCCCACCCGTGCCTTGAATATGTAATGTAAAGGTCATCCCCTGAGACTGTAAAATCACCGAGTCCGCATATGGGGCCTGAAGCATACCTTTTTTCAATTGCCCAGTCCTGCCCGTTATTGGTTGAAACGGAAAAAATATAATTTCGTGTCATAAAATACCCGTCATACCACCCCACATACATCTTTCCGCTTGAGTCGATACCGCATGAAGGCTTTATCTTCCTGTTATTGGCCGGGGAACAGTTCGTTACAAGGACATTTGATGACCATGTGTCGCCTGAATCAGTGCTGACTGCGCTGTAAATAGGCCCGACATTGGAAGGGACGCCGAAATCAACATTCAGCCATGTTATAAGAACTTTACTGCCGTTGACCGCCATATTGAGGTTCCTGACTTTATCATCCGTACCGGTTGTCTTCTTTATCTCAACTGGCATTGACCAGCTTGCCCCATTGTCAATACTCTTCATGTAATAAGCTCCGCCGGTAGCGGTCGGCCACCACTTGAAATAAGCCATGTGGAGTATGCCGTTATCATACTTTAATACAGGTGAGCATCCTGACTCACCCGTATCTAATATATTCTGCCACTCGTAGGCATGAAGCGGAACAGCAGCGGTCATGAGCAGACTTAATAAAAAGATCAAAAAAACCGGTTTGAATAATGATCTTGAATAATTTATTATATACATCAAACCTCGCCTCCTCAACAGGGCTTCTTTTAATAAAATACAGTGATCCATAAGGGACACTGCAATTTTAACTGACCAACCTGAAAACCTGCTGATCCAGCAGTATATGGCCGTACAGCTAAATACTTAAAACATCGCTGACAGGCTGACAATATTACTGTTACCCAGGATCCCGCCCCAGGCAAAACCGTAATCAGCCATTAAGGAAACAGCCCCTATGCTGAATTTAAAACCCGCACCAAGAGTAATGTTATTTGATACAGGCTTAAACTTATAACCTCCCCTTATGAACAGAGGTGATGAAAATTTAACCTCTACCCCGAGGTTAAGCTCCATATCCTCAGAAAAATTGTCAGGATACGGCTCTATTAAATATTTAACAATATCCATTAACAGTGTTATACTCTCAACTGCAGGAGGAATCCTTTCAAGCCACAGGTCCCAGCCTTCAACAAGAACATAGGAAATACCTGTCTTAATATTTAAAGGAAGAGAACTCTCCTGGGAATTATATTTTATCTTCCCGCCAAAATTCTGTACAACCAGAGCAAAGTTGAACCTCTCATCCGGGAACCTCCAGAGCAGGCCGGCATCACCTGCAAAGGTATTTGCGCTTGCCTGTTCCGCAAGCGTGCTTTGAAAATATTTTATATTCACACCTAATGAAATCTCATTATTAAGAGTACGGCTGTAGGACAGCATTAAAAGGATATCGTTTTCTATTCTTACCGAATGATCTGATACAGTCCCGTCATCTGACACCATCTCAAATGTTCCTGCGTCAAACCACCCTATGTTCATTCCAAAGGAATTTCTGTTTAAAACTAAACCTGTTCCCGCTGTTGCAAACATGTTCCCTTCAAACAGAGACCTGTAGCTCATTGCAAAACCGGTTTGTTTCAGGGTGGAAAGCCCGGCCGGATTGAAATACGGCGCATATATATAATCCTCTCCCGCAGTAAATGCGTCACCCATTCCGCCTGCCCTTGCCCCTGCAGGAGCTGTCAGTATCATCCCGGACGCATCCATGGTTGATGCGTGGGTGGAATATGTGCATGTAAAAATAATGATCATCAAAATAGTAATTCGGATATTTCTCATTGTACCTACCTTAAAACCTCAAGTAAATTCATTATCTTCTCTTTTTTACCATTTGTATCCTCAGCGATCAGCTGAAACAGGTATAACCCGTTCTTTACCAATTTTGAGGAACTGTTAAGACCGGTCCATTCTTTCTGATGAATGACCTCATTCTGCTGATTTACAGCTTTCCGGGAAATGATCTTAACAATAGTACCTGACAGATCATAGACAGCCAGATATACGGTTGCAGGGGAACGAAGGATATATTCGAAAATAACCGAATCGGCCTTTCCGTCATTATTTGGTGAAAACGTGATATTACTCAGGTTGAACCATTTGATCGGTGAATCTGCCGAGAACTGTCCTTCAAAACCTGAATCCGCCTTTAAAAATTTTATCCGGTCAATATAGAATGTACCTTCACCCGGATATGTATCGTCATAGAGAAAGGTCAGGTTCTTTAAGAAATTCAATTTACTGCCTATTCCCTGAGGCGCTTTAAAATCGTATATCGGAATAGTAACCTCCTGCCAGCGGGTTGTAACACCCTGAGGAAGATAGCTTGCACTATAGACAGAGCTCTCATCCTCTTCGAGAGTTACTATCTTTATCATGAAACGCTCACCGCCCTGTTCCCCTTTCACCTGAAAAGAGATGTGATCATACTCAGAAAGGTCAGCATATGCTGAAAGATCAGTACTTGCAAGAGCACTCCACCATGCCCACCAGGCAGGATAGAGGTTCAGGTTCTGATAGCTTATCCTTAACATTCCCCCTCCTTGAGAAGATGCCGGATCAGGAATTATGTCCCAGCTTACTGTTGATGTTCCGCTCTTCCTGGCATTATGCTCATATCCCAGCTTATTTATATTCTTATTACATCCCTGGAAATCATCAATTTTTAGAACAACCCCTTTAGTACTGTTTGAAACCGATATATCATCAATAAAGAAAGTTCCACTGGAATAGTAGTTGGTATAATTCATTATTAAGATCCGTTTTACTGCGGAAGCATCAATACCGGAAAAATTTGAAAATGCAATTGAGAGATCATGCCATGCTGTATCAACCGTCGGGACAGCGATCGTTTTTGATGAAATATTCCCCAGGGCATCCTTCATTCCTATTGAAAAATGCTCTCCTCCGGTTCTTCCCCTGTATTTCAATCCCAAGGTATTGTAAGAAGACAGGTCCATTCCGTTTGTACCCGGAATAGTGTAATATTCCCAGAGCCTGCCAAGCCCGCTCATATTATCATAAATAAATTTTAATGATGCGCTTCCCGAAGGTTCATTTGTTATGGAGAGGCTTAAGGATGCCGGCTGAAAAACTTCTTTTCCCGTACTGCCTCCAAGAAGGTTCTTATCAATGCGAATATCAAAATCATCAACAAGAAGCTCAGCCCCTGCAGGATAATCAATCAGGAACAACAGAATCAGTACCATTAATATAATACACTGTCTCTTTTGCATTTAATAACTTCCTCAATATATCAGAATGTAACATTGAGCCTTGCTGAAATGAAATTCTCAGGAGGCCAGTAACCTGATTTGACCATATACTCTTTGGGATGTGTATATTTATATTCCAGTTCAACCTGTGCATTTATTGTAACATAGTATTTAAAGGATGCGGAGTATACTTCTGCCTTATATTTTGCATTTACATTGCCTGTGTCTGTCTCATATTTCTCAGTGATGTCGTTGTAATTATACTTCACCATAAGATGGCCCCGGTTCACCAGGAAATACTCAAGCACTACCCAGTACATGTCCGAATAGTAACCGTCAGGGATGTATCCCGGTTCGCCAAGTTTAGGTACCAGATACCACCTGTCCAATTGCCGTATTCCATAAGTAAATGTGATCTCAAGCCCTGCAAGGTTTGACCTGGAAAAGCTGTAGTACTGCTCCCATTTCGTCCTGTTGTTGCCGGATTTCAGGTGATACTTATACCATTCTCCTGCTATCCTGAACCACCATATATACTGGGCCAGGGATGCATTAAAACCAACACCATCTATGGGCATATACTTCCTTCCTATGAGGAAATCATCAAAATCACCATGGAAACTATCGCCTGTCTCTTTTGTGTATGGAGAAAGATAAAAGTAGTCACCAATATACGTATAGTTGAACTTGCTTATCAGTCCCTGCCATGGTATCTCAAAACTTTCAAAGCCTGCTGAAATTCCTTCCTCGTTATACTTAACCGGGCTGGGATATATACTGCCAAGCTCCGGGACTTCCCTGTCACTGAATGCACTCCGATTGGTTGATGCTGCTGCAGCACCGTAAAACCTCCAATTATTCCTTCCATAGAAAGTGTTAATGCTGAATTTTTCAGATATCATCTTTTTAAGGCTTATGTTATACATAGTGTTCTCATACAGTT
>JAHITG010000256.1 GCA_018817865.1 Spirochaetota bacterium | reverse complement strand
CGTTGACCGTTAATATACCTAAAGAAGGAGGAGCGTCAATAATAATATAATCATATGCACTTTTTAGCTTTCCTGTCACTTTCTTTAAATAGAATTCCCGATTTTCCATATCATTCAATTCAACCTGTGCTCCGGCCAGGTTTATATCAGCCGGCAATACATAGAAATCAGATACTTTAGTCTGATAAATAGCCTCATTGGGATTGATATCATTGATCAGGCACTCATATATATTCTTTTTAAAACCTTCGTTTCCATTGCTTATACCGGACCCTGCAGTGGAATTCCCCTGAGGGTCCATATCTATTAACAATACTTTTTTTCCCAATACAGCCAGATAGCTTGAAAAGTTTATAGCTGTTGTTGTTTTCCCTACTCCTCCTTTCTGATTAGCCACAACAATAACTTTACCCATCATATTCTACTCCTTAATAAGTCCTTAATAAGCTTATACTGTTTCAGGTGTTTCATGTTTCACGTGAAACAGGTCCTATCTTTTTTTCAGTGCTATAATATAATGGTTTTTATTATACTTTTCAAGTATTTTTATTTTTTTTATAAACATAATTTTATGATCAGGGAGTCCAAGATAATGAAGTTCCTTAAAGCAGTTAATTCCTTTATAAAAGATCAGTACTTTTGTTCTCTTTAAAACAGTCATATTTAAAAACAGCCTGATCTCTCCCAGTGCTCTGCTGATAACGACTTTCAGAGAATTAGGATCATCTATTGATTCCACTTTTCTATTGATCAATTCAACGTTTTTCAGTTTTAATGAAATAATTACTTTCTTTAAAAAACGGTAATATTTTTTATTAGGCTCTATTAATACATACTGGCATGAAGGATACAGGATACTTAAAACAATACCGGGAAGACCGGCTCCCGTACCAATATCACTTATAATCTTTTCCGTAAACCGGTAACACTCCATGATGCTGAAACTATCAATAATATGATCTATCAATAATTCTGTGATGCTTTTATAAGAGACCAGATTGATCTTTTCGTTCCACTCAATGAGCATTTCAATATACTGGTTTAATTTATATAATTCCTTACTCATAACCACAGACCCGGTTCCACTGGTATACCCTATTTTCCGATGCAGAAATTCGAGAAGATCTCTTTCAGCATTTTTTCCGATGGATAAGTACCGATAAGCTGCCCCAATTCATCAATTGCTTTTTTAAGATCAGCTCCGATGATATCATAATACAGATTATTCAGAATGCTCTTTAGGACATTTTGAAGATGCTCCTGTACAATGATCAGAATATTCTTATGCCTGATATTATTAATGATCAATTTATCCTTCATGTCAAACTTTTCGATATATTGCGAGATGGCCTCTTCTATCTTTTTTATTCCTGTTTCACGTGAAACAGAAATCCTGATCATTTTAATATTTTTAAATAAAGCTCTGATCTTTATAATATCTGTTTTCGAAGGAAGATCACACTTGTTGATAACCAGAAATTTATGTGCTTCAGCCTTTTTCAATTCCTCAGCCAACCACAGATCATGTTGCGACAATTCAGTTGCATTATCAAAAAGGATCAGCAGAATATTGGAATGCGCTATAGCCTGAAGTGTCCGCTTGATAGCTTCGTGTTCTATATAACCGGCCCGCTTTTTAATCCCTGCTGTATCGATCAGTTTAATGGGAAAATTGTTCAACTCCAGGTATTCCTCAACTGTGTCTCTTGTTGTACCGGCAATATGAGAAATAATAGCTTTATCCCGTTTGATCAATAAATTAAAGAGACTTGATTTTCCGGCATTCGCTTTCCCGACGATAGCTATACTTATCCCTTCTTTAATATCTTTTCCGATATCGTACGAATCGATCAGCTTCGCTACTTCGCCTGAGATATGATTGATCTGATCATGAATTACTTTACTCTTGATGGGAACAAATTCATCATCCGAATGGTCAATGGCTACTTCTATCTGTATAAGAATATCCTTCAATAAACGTCCAAGATCTTCGATCTTTTTGGATAATTTTCCCATTAAATTTTTAACGGATAACTCTGCCAGAGAGTAAGATGAAGCATTCACAAGATCATTTATGGATTCCGCCTGGAGAAGATCAATTTTATTATTTAAAAATGCACGTAAAGTGAATTCCCCGGGCAAAGCCAGTCGGGCTCCTTTAGAAATAATAATATCAAGTATTAAATTGGTTAATAGCGGATTTCCATGGCAATTTATTTCTACAAGGTCCTCTCCTGTATAACTCTTTTTTCCCCTGTTGATCCAGACAACGACCTGATCAATTATTTTCCTTTTAAATATAATGTTCCCGACACTGATTCCCGGTTTTAATGGCTTTCCCTCATCGGGGGATCCGAAGGAACCCGCCGAGAATGAAGCGGACCCGGGGGATGGACGGAAGATCTTTGAAAGAATTGGGAGGCATTGATTTCCGGAGATCCTTATTATACTTATGGCTCCCTTACCTATAGGAGATGCAACAGCAGCTATTGTATCCTGAGTATTAGTATGAAAATCATACATATTAATGCTTCAAATATACTTTTATTTTTTTAAATACTCCTGATCCAATGCTTTCAGTGCTGACATCTTTTTCGTCCTGAAGTGTAGAATGAATGATCTTTCGTTCATAAGGATTCATCTGCTCAAGGATCTTTTCTTTTCTTGTTTTGCGGACTTTCAAAGCCAGGTTTTGTGCAAGTTTCTGAAGTGCTTTCACTCTTTTCTCACGATAATTCTCAACATCCAGAATAACTTTAAATTTTTCCTCTTTTTTTCTGTTTAAAATAACATTTAAAAGATACTGCACAGCCTCCAGGGTCTTCCCTCTTTTCCCTATTAACAAGGAGTCCTTATCAGTATCAAGATCCAGTGTTACCATTGTATCATCAAATTCTAATATTTTAATATCAGAAACTGTTATATTCATTTTTGCTAAAAGAGCTTTTACAACTGACACCGCTTCCTGTTCTCTTTGATCAAATATAGTAACCTTTACCTTTAATTTTTTATTAAATTTTAAAAATGATGGTTTGCTGTTATTATCAGAAACCTCTATGTTCTGAATTAACTCCTTATTCTCTGTTCCCAGTTCTTTTAAGACTTGATTGATCGCTTCTTCTTCAGATTTAGCTTCTTTTTCTATCACTTTCATTTGAATTTCCTCCTATCTCTACTCGCTGATATTTTTTTATTAAAAATTGCTGACCGATACTTAATATGTTCTGTACTGTCCAATAGAGAACCAATCCGGACGGCATCTGCCAGAAAAAGATCAGAAATATCATTGGCAGAAAATACATCATTTTTTTCTGTTTCGGATCTGTTCCGGTCTGGGTTTGCTGCATCAGCATGGTTACCCCCATAATGATCGGTAAAATATTGATCTGAATAGAACCGAGATAGCCGATCGTATCAGGCAGGGCAAGGCTCTTTATCCATAAAAATGAAGCTGTTCGCAGTTCCAGAGAATACTGCAGCATGTCCCACATAGCAAAAAATATTGGCATCTGCATGATAAGGGGCAGGCATCCTCCCAGCGGATTTACCTTATACTTTTTATAAACCTGCATAAGCTCTTTGTTCATCTGCTGAGGATCTTTCTTGTACTGTTCCCGCACCTGAGTGATAATAGGCTGAATCTTCTGCATTTTAACCATAGACTCGAACTGTTTATGCGTCAGGGGATACAGGATGAGCTTGATCAGGATCGTAAACAGAATAATAGCTAAACCGTAATTCCCTACTATTTTCTTTATCATTATTAATACATCCAGAAAAAGATTACCCATCTTTGTGATAAGTTTGCCGATACCGAAAATAAATTTTCTGCTTGATATGGTCTTGTTCAAGGTATTCAGTTTTGCAACGGATTTAAATGTATCCCTCAATTTTGGTCCTGCATAGATCGTATAATGTAACTGGATGCCGTATCCTGTAAGTTTATCCGGTTCCAAAGAACTTATGATACCTGAAATATCTTTTTTTCCGTCTGAATAGAATAAGGATTCTTTTATATTATACGATTCATCAGGGATCATGGCAGCAACAAAATACCTGTTATGAAAAGCAACCCACTTTATATTTTCCCCTTTTTGGATCAATACATTACCATAATTCTTTTTCTTATGTGATACATTCTTTATATTCTCTCCAATATAATATGAAGTAACCAGTTTATCATATTTATCTATTGTGTTCTCCGGCCCTAATGAAGGCTGCCATTTCAGGGCTATCCGGTCATACTTTCCCTTCTTACCTGAGATCTGTTTTAAAGTAAGGGTAAGATAAAATGAGTATCCGTCAGGATTAAAAGAATACTTCTTTATTATCTCCAGATCATTATTAAGGATCGCCTTAAAAATAATAGAATCCTTCTCTACACTGGAAGAATAATTGACCATATCATTGAATTTCAATAGATCATGATTTCCGGTGGAATTATAGACTAAAATATCTAAAGGATAATAATAGGAATGGCTTTTTTCAGGATAGTACACAAGCTGAACCTGTTCTTTTTTATCCATGGTCTTGTAATCTTTCAGAGAGATACTCTTTAACCGTCCACCTAATGTGCTGAAGGTAAAAACAGATGTTTTATTTTTGTATGATACACTCCTCTCTTGTATCCCTTTACTCTTAAACTCAGACTGAAAATAGACCTGCTTTTTATTATTATCCGTATTCTCAGACTGATCATACGCTTTAACCGCAAAATAATAGTTTTTTGAAATATCCAGATCATGGATCAGAATAGAGGTCTCTCTTGAATAATAAGCCGGCTGATCATATTTTTCAATACGCTTATCATTGTAAAAGACCCTGTATGTGACCTCTGTATCATCTTTAGCCTTGCTCCATGATAATTTCAAATATCCGTTCTTATAATCCGGAGTGATCTTCTCCAGACCCAGAAAGACAGGCGGTACCTTGTCATTTTTTAAAGGGACCTGGTTCTTTTTTATAAAGTATGACCAGACCATTAAAACAACTAACGACAAGACTAAAGCAACAAGTGTATTTTTATTCATTATTCTACTCCTCTTATTTTAAAGGGTCAAACCCACCCTGAGAAAAAGGATTGCATCTCAGAATTCTTGCAATTGATAAAAACAAGGCTTTAATAAAAGGATATTTTTTGAAGGCCTGCATAGAATACATGGAACATGAAGGATAAAACCTGCAACTCTGCGGCTTATATTTAAAAACAAAACAATACCCATGAATAAGCGTAATTAATATTCTGCGCAATACACGATCCAATAACGATAACAATTTGATTAATATCAATTTATTAAAACAATATATTAAAATTCTTGAGATACTGTCAATTTCTTACGGCCTTTCTTTCTTCTTCGTTTTATTACTTCTTGTCCATTCTTCGTGGCCATTCTTTTTCTAAACCCATGTGTTCGTTTTCTTTTTTTATTATGAGGTTGATATGTTCTTTTCATTCCTATCCTCTTACCAAATTTTGACTATATTCTAATTAAAAGTAAACCATTTGTCAAGAAAATTTTTTAACTTTTTTTATTTTAAAAATAAAAGCTTTTGTATATCAATTATTTGTCATGGATTACTTAACGGGGTCGGGAATAATACTTAGGCAAATTCAATACTTCCCCGTTAAGTAATCCATAACAAATAATAATATTTTTTCATTGACATCAAAAAATAAACTAGTACTATTATACGGCCAATTATGAAAAAGCAGGCAACAATTCATTATATTAAGATATATTAAATTATTAAATCAGGTTCTTTGATAACAACGAAATAGATTAGGACTATGTGGATAAATAATATATTACCTAAAAGGTAATATATAGTATCCATTATCTTTATAGATAAAGAATTATAAGAATGTTTACTTTTTATACAAAGCATAATAACCATTACAATTGTTTATATATAAACAATTATGGAGTTTTCCACAATTGTGGATAAAGCTGTGGATAATTTTAATATTATGGAGTTCACCAAATGAATAAAATCAAATTATGGTCAGATGTCCTCACCTCCCTTGAAAAGGATGTTGCTAAGAACGTCTTTAATAATTATCTCAAAAACACAAAAATTCTCGATTCCACAGATGATAATTTGGTTTTAGAAGTCTCCAGCAAGTTTCACCAGGATTACATAAAGAACAATCTTCTCTCTAATATTAAGAACGTGATCAATACCATAGCCGATAAGGACTTATCTATACTGTTTAATATCAACAGCAGCTCTACTGATGAATCTCATTCCTCAGAAGCCAAAAAGAGCCCAATAGAAAAGGCTGAGAAAAATGAGCTTCTCTCTGATAATAATGTGATATTAGAAAAAATAGTAAAAGCTAATCTGAATCCGAATTTAAGCTTCAGTAATTTTGTTATCGGCCTGAACAATCAATTCGTTCATGCGGTTGCTTTTGCAGTAGCGGACCTCCCTGCTCAGGATTATAATCCTCTCTTTATATACGGCGGTGTTGGTCTGGGAAAAAGTCACATCCTTAATGCCATAGGAAATAAAGCCATTCTGCGAAATGATAAACTTGTTGTTCTGTATGTTATGGCCGAGAATTTTCTCAATGATATGGTACATTCCATTCAAAATAATAAAATGGAAAAATTCAGGACAAAATACAGGAAGATCGATATCCTCCTTATTGATGATATCCACATCTTATCCGGAAAGGAACGCATGCAGGAAGAATTCTTTCATACATTTAATACCCTCCATAATGCCGGTAAACAGATCGTACTTACAGCAGATAAAGCTCCTAAAGAGATACAGCATCTGGAAGAACGGCTTCGCTCAAGGTTCCAGAGCGGTCTGTTAGCTGATATCGGCCTACCTGATATTGAGACACGGGAAGCTATTATCTATAAGACCCTTGAAATGGAAAAGACAAAAATAGACCAGGAAGTGGTCCATTTTATCGCTAAAAAAATTAAATATAATATCAGGGATATCAAAGGTGCATTAAAAAACCTTATCGTACAGTCCAATCTCTTAAATAAGCCGGTTGATCTGAATATGGCAAAAGCGGTTATCAAAAATATGATCAAAGAAAATGAAAAGAAAGAGACCTCGATCACACGAATTCAGGAAGTGGTCTCCGATTATTTTGGAGTCCATACAAAACAGCTTCTTTCAAAGAAGCGAACTTCCAATATCGTCCTTCCCCGCCAGGTTGCCATGTATGTTATCAGCGAACTGACAAATGCGTCCACCACGGAAATGGGCCTTGCATTCGGTAAAAGAGACCATTCAACTGTTATCCATGCAATTGAAAAGATCAGAAACCTGAAAAAAATGGATAAGGATCTGGATAAAAAGATCCAGAAGATCATAAAAGAGTTATCCACCGAAAGTGTGTAAAAGCCGTCAATAACCGGTGGATAACATGTTGATCTTTTTTATATTTTATGAGTGAATAATAAGACTGTGGAAAAGTTGAACTTTTCTAAATTATTATAAACAGGGTTATCAATTTATAAACCATTATAGTTAATACAATATATAGTTATCAACCATATACAGACCCTTACTACTATTACTACTACTATATATATAATACTATAATAACAATAGAGGTGCTATTATGAAACTAACAATAACCAAGGAAAAACTCCTTAAATCATTACAATTAGCAGAAGATATCATTACTTCTAAAAATACAATGTCCATTCTTTCGAATCTGTTACTTGAGACAGTAGGTAAGGAACTGAAAGTCATATCAACAGATCTTGAAACAGCCATAAAGATACATGTAAATGCGGATATTAAAGCAGAGGGTGCCATTACAGTCTTTGCAAAGAAGTTTACAGAAGTCATACGCGAGCTTCCCAATGATGATATTGAAATAGATGTAGATGAAGAAAAATATATAAAAATACGGAGTAAGAATGCTCAGGTAAAAGCAAATTTCAGGATCATTGGTATTCCAAAAAATGATTATCCCGTATTGCCGGAGTTTAAAAAAGAAAAGACCATTACCCTGCCTCAGAATGTTTTTAAGGATATGATAAGGAAATCCATTTTTTCAGTATCCAAAGATGAAATTCAGGGGACAATAAGCGGTGTAAAACTGGAGTTAAATGATGGAAAGCTTCGTCTTGTTGCTACAGATGCCAGAAGGCTTTCTTTAATAGATTATAAACTGGATTCGAACTTTAGTATTGAAGGAGTGATCATCCCTCAGAAAGTACTGTCTGAATTATTAAAGATCCTTAATGAAGAGGGAAATATTGAGATCAGTATAGGAGAAAAACAGATCTACTTTAAGATCGATAATATTGAACTGATATCCCGGTTGATCGACGGGAAATTCCCGGACTATAATCAGG
>JAHITG010000255.1 GCA_018817865.1 Spirochaetota bacterium | reverse complement strand
TGACAGATGTTCTGATGAAAATAGGCATGGTCTTTCAGGGTGCTGCCCTTTTTGATTCCATGGATGTAGATCAGAATGTAGGCTTCTTTCTCTACAGATACAGGAAGGACCTTCCGCTGAATAAGATCCAGGAGATCATTAAAGAAAAATTAAAGATGGTGGGGCTTCGCGACATTGAAAAGCTGAAGCCGGCTGAGCTCTCCGGGGGTATGAAAAAAAGGGTCGGCCTGGCCAGAGCCATTGCCGTTGAACCTGAGATCATCCTTTATGATGAACCGACCACGGGACTTGATCCCATTACAGCTGATGCGATCAATGATCTTATCATTAATACTCAAAAAAAATTGAACACAACTTCTGTCATTGTAACCCACGATATGGTCAGTGCCTATAAAATTGCTGACCGGATAGCCATGATCTACGACGGGCAGATCATCTTTTCAGGCACCCCGGATGAAGTAAAAAAGAGCAATAATCCTTTTGTTAAACAGTTTATTAACGGAGAATCCGAAGGACCCATCCCCATCTATTAGATGGTGGAAAGGATTTGGTAGATAGCTTCTATAAAGGATGTCTATCCTCTATACTCTATTTACCCTAAACCAAACACGAGGTGAAAGTATGAAGTTCACAAACGAAACAAAGTTAGGTATTATTGTAACCTTATGTTTTATTGTCATTATCCTGACTATAACATTCCTCGGCAAACTGAAATTTAGTGATGAAGGATATACACTCCGTGTACGGTTCACATTTATCGGTGATCTTAAGGTGGGTGCTCCTGTTATTTTCGCAGGAGGGATACGGGTCGGTAAAGTTGCCAATATTATTCCCTATCAGGACCAGGTCGAGGTATTGATCAAACTCAACAACGACTTTAAGATCAAAAAAGGAAATGAGATCGTCATCTACACCCAGGGATTACTGGGTGCAAAATATGTTGAGATCAACGGTTATAACGGCCCGGGGGAGGAATTAAAGGACGGCGATATTGTAATGGGAGTAGATCCGGTCAGCATAGATGCCATGTCCATAGAACTCTCCAAGTTAATGAAGGGCGTATTCGGCCCTACCCTGACTGATGAAGATGTCAAACAGTCCTTTGCCAATCTGTTCAATAACGCCGGAGCTTTTACATATAATCTGAACATGCTTATCAAAGAGAACCGAAAGAATGTATTCAGTACTATCGGGAATTTAAAATCCATGGCAAGTACACTTGATAAAAATTTAAGCAGTGTCCTTAATGAGATCAAAAATCTGTCCAAGGATTTCGGAGAAATCTCCAAGAACAACCAGAAAAGCATCAACATAACAGTAAAAAACCTTGAGCAATCATCCAAAAACCTGAACCAAACAGTAGCTGAGCTGGAAGAGTCATCCAGAAATCTTGATCACATTACTAAAGCCATTAAAAATAAAGAAGGGACTATCGGAAAGCTAGTTTACGAAAAAGAATTACACGAGACAGCTGTAAGAACTCTTAAAAACCTTGAAAAATTTGCGGATATCGTAAAGAAAAATCCAAGGAGTCTCTTTTTTGGTAAATAAAAGATCATCCAAAATAAAGACCGTATATATCTGCAGCAAGTGTGGATATCAAAGCTCGAAATGGCTGGGGAAATGCCCAAACTGCGAAGCCTGGAATTCTTTTACTGAAGAGATCACCGGTCCTTTAGAAAAAAAGAAGAAGGATCAAGGTTCCAATAAAATTAAAACCCTGAGCGGTATAAACATCCGGGATAACCAAAGATTGCTAAGCAATATTCATGAATTTGACAGGCTCTGCGGCGGGGGTATTATCCCCGGGTCCGTACTCCTTATTAGCGGTGAGCCCGGTATCGGTAAATCAACCCTGCTCCTGCAGATCGCAAATGCTTACGCAGCAAAAGGAAAAGTATTGTATGTTTCAGCTGAGGAATCTGAAGAGCAGATAAAATCAAGAGCAGACAGGTTGAAGATCAACAGTGACAACCTCTTTATTCTTTCAGAAAACAATATATCGATCATAGACAGCAGTATTGTAAAGTTGAAGCCGATCGCAGCCATTATTGATTCCATTCAGACCGTTCATGATCCTGATCTGGATAATAGCAGCGGGAATGCTTCTCAGATCCGGATGTGTACGGATATTTTAAGTCAGAGGGCAAAAAGTGAAAAAGTCCCTGTTTTTATCGTAGGACACATTACGAAAGACGGCAGTATTGCCGGCCCGAAGATACTGGAACATATGGTAGATGTAGTTCTCTATATGGAAGGTGACAGAAACCTCGATTTCAGGATCCTGAAAAGCAATAAAAACCGATTTGGCTCTACTTTCGAAATTGCTGTTTTTGAGATGGGTCAGCATGGCCTTACACCGGTAAACGATCCTTCTTCTTTTTTTATCGATCGCGAGAAGGAGCAGCTTCCGGGATCAGCTACGGTCACGATCATGGAGGGGACAAGGCCGATCATGGTCGAGATACAGTCCCTGGTTGCCCCTTCCACAATGGCTTATCCCAGAAGGATAGCGGAAGGAATAGATTATAATAAAGTCGTGCTGATCAGTGCTATCCTGGAGAAGATCCTGGGAGTAAAACTTAATGCCCAGGAGATCTACCTGAAAGTGGCTGGCGGTTTAAAGATCAATGAGCCTTCCATCGATCTGGGAATTGCCGGATCAATATTATCAAGTTACAAGAATAAACCAGTTGAAAAAGGCACGATCCTTATCGGGGAGATCGGCCTCACAGGAGAGATCAGGGCTGTCCCCTATATCCAGCAGCGGCTCAAAGAGATCGAAAAACTGGGATTTAAGAAGGCTTTTATACCTGAAGCCAGTATGAAAAAAATATCTCATAAATTCAGTTCATTGGAAATAAGATCCATGAAATTTATAAATGAAATTGAAAATCTATTCAGCAACAGTGGTAAGGCTTATAAAAATGAAAAACAAACTATATCATAAAAATAAATCAACTATTCAAGGAGGGTATCATGTTTAAGGTAAAAGCTTCGGTAGTTTATCCTGTGCATGGCGTAGGAGTAATTAAAAAAATAGAAAAAAAAGAGATCCTGGGTGAGGTTAACAAGTACTACATCATTGAATTTATAAATAACAATATAAAGATCATGATACCCACCGATAAAGCAGAAGAGATGGGAATAAGGCCGGTTATTAAAAAAAGTGAGGCCCAGAAGATATTAAAAATATTAAAATCCAAACCTTCTAACCTTGATGATGACTGGAAATCAAGGTATCAGAACAATACCGAGAGGATAAAGACCGGCTCCATTCATGAGATCGCCTCTGTAGTTAGAGATCTGTATAAAAGGAATAAACTGAAGGAATTATCGTTAATGGAAAGAAAAATGTACGAAAGCGCCGTCAATCATCTGGTCCTGGAAATAGCTACCGCTAAAAAGATATCCCATGAAAATGCGGAAAAAATTATAAATAAAATCTTGCCTTAGAAAATTTAACTGTTATATTTAGCACAAATATATAATGTACATGTGATATACTATGTTCTTTGACATATTTCAATAATCATTGTTCAATAGGCTAGTATTATTTAAAACATCATATAATTTCAGCTATAACTCTATCGATAGCGATACATTCAATATTTAACATGAATTATACTAATAATTCACCTGTATCTGTTATCCGATAATGAAGTTTATTTTTATATTTCTAATGGCAGATTATTTATGATGCATTTTACATTATTATTAATTTTTTAACAAAGGAGTTTTTATGATTTCTAATTTATTGATTTTTATTTTAATTTCATTTATCATGATCTTTACCAGCCTAAAGATATACCCGGTTTTTCTGATCCCTTCCATTATAATCAGTGTATCATCCGGACTCTTCCTGTTTTTTTACAGAAAAAGCCTTAAACTTTTTAATGGGCATAAAATATTTTTTTCACTGCTGGGTATTATATCAGGATATCTGCTCTCTACTATAGTACTAAGTATATTAAATCCTTTTATAGTAATGATCCAGACTCCCCTTCTGCCTTATTTCAAACTGGCTTTTCAGCTTTTTCTAATGTATATAATTGCGTTCTCTTTTTACATTAAAAGTTATGAGCTTAAGCAGATCTATACATCGGAAGGTACATCAAAAAGAAAAAGCAAGGAAGAAGGTGAAGATTCTGACAACTATAAGATACTGGATACAAGTGTTATTATTGACGGAAGAATAGCAGACATCAGTGAAACCGGATTTTTAGAAGGGATCCTGATAATACCCCGATTTGTCCTGAATGAACTTCAGCAGATCGCAGATAGTGCTGATTCCCTTAAAAGGCAGAGAGGACGAAGAGGGCTGGATATTTTAAATAAGATGAAAAAAGGGATCAAAGCTGTTGTTCAGATAGTTGATGATGATTTTCCCGAAGTGAAAGAAGTAGATGAAAAGCTGATCTACCTCGGTAAGAAACTGAACGGAACGGTTGTTACAAATGATTTCAACCTTAATAAAGTAGCACAGATCCAGGGTGTTCAGGTTCTGAATATCAATGAACTGGCTAACGCGGTTAAACCGATCGTTCTTCCGGGTGAAGAGATGACGATCCTTATCTCAAAAGAAGGTAAAGATTCGGATCAGGGTGTAGGATATCTGGAAGACGGCACAATGGTCGTTGTAGAGAAGGGACATCAATATATGGGGAAAAAAGTCGATGTTGTTGTTACCAGTGTTCTTCAGACTACTGCCGGAAGGATGATCTTTGCTAAATGAGAATTGTCTTCATTATTCTTGCTGCAGGCCGGGGTAAACGCTTTGGCCTGCATTATAATAAGCTGTTCTATAAATTTGGCAACAAACCTTTAATTACACACTTACTGCACCGGGTAGAACAATTCAAACAGATCAAAGATATCATTCTTGTAACGGACAAAACACACTTATCTTTATTAAAAAGAATAGTCAAAGAAGAGAATATTAAAAAAGTGATCAAAGTTCTGGAGGGGGGGAAAGAAAGGCAGGATTCCGTATTCCGGGCCCTTCAATGGATAAAAAGATCAAAATTGAAAAATATTATCGTCGGGATCCACGACGGCGCAAGGCTGAACATTTCAGAACAACTTATCGATAA
This sequence comes from Spirochaetota bacterium, assembly GCA_018817865.1. Lineage (GTDB taxonomy): Bacteria > Spirochaetota > JAHITG01 > JAHITG01 > JAHITG01 > JAHITG01. The sequence goes on along the minus strand of JAHITG010000255.1, from coordinate 8,855 downwards.
GCTTATCGATGCCGTAAAAAAATACTCCGCTGTTATCCCCGGTATTAGTGTAACGGACACGATCAAATCAATAAAAGACGGGTTTGTAGATAGGACCATTCCGAGGAAAGACCTTTGGAAGATCGCCACTCCCCAATTCTTTAAACTTGATATGCTCTTCAGTTCCTATGTTAAAGCCAGCATGGATAGGATCAAAGCTACTGATGATTCTGCCATACTCGAATACAGTAATTATAAAGTAAAAATTATTGAAGGTGAATTCAAAAATATTAAACTTACTTATATGAATGATCTTAAATATATGATAAATAAAGAGTACAGAATCGGCCAGGGATTTGATATTCATCGAACTATGGCTGCCTGCGGTCGGAAGCTGATCCTGGGAGGAATTCGTGTAAAAAGCAGATACATCCTCGAGGGACATAGCGATGCAGACGTTCTGATCCATGCTGTCATCGATGCCATTCTCGGAGCGTGCGGATTAAATGATATTGGCCATCATTTTCCTGATACGGATATACAGTACAAGAATATAAATAGTGTTAAACTTTTAAAGAATACCATTTCCCTGATGGAAAAGGAGAATTACAGTATCGTTAATCTGGACACAACTATATTTGCCGAAAGCCCAAGGCTGGGACCGGTCATAAATAAAATACGGGAAAGCTTAAGCAGAGAGATGGGTATCGATAAGGGAAAGGTCAATATTAAAGCAAAAACAATGGAAAAGCTGGGACCCATCGGGAACCATGAAGGAATTGCAGCACAGGCCATTGTTCTGGTAACAAAGATGGAGCTTAATTAATAGCTGATTGCAGCATCAGGGAGATAAAAATGAATGCAAATAAATTCGATCTGAAAAGGATCGAAAAAGGATTTAAAGAGATCATGCTGGGGTTGGGGCTTGATCTGGCAGACCCGAGTCTGAAAGATACCCCCAGAAGAGTTGCCGAAATGTATAATGAACTCTTCGCAGGCTTGCATGCGGACCCGGAGAAACTGATCAAAAAATTCAAGACCGAAGAGTATAACGAAATAATACTGGTGAAAGATATTCCCCTTTATTCCATGTGTGAACATCATTTTATCCCGTTTATAGGGAAGGCACATGTCGGATATATTCCTAAAAACGGGATCTACACCGGTTTAAGTAAAATTGCCCGTGTAGTAGATATGTTCGCCAGGAGACCCCAGGTACAGGAACGGTTAACCCAGCAGATCGCGGATACTCTTCTGACAAACCTGAAACCCAAGGGTGTTATTGTTGTTATTGAAGCGGAGCACCTCTGTATGTGCATGCGTGGAATTAAAAAACCGGGATCTACCACAGTAACATCAGCTCTTCGTGGTGCATTCCAAAAATCAGAAAAAACAAGAATGGAAGCATTGAAACTGATATTTAAGTAAGCCAAAATACAATACCCTATCAGCAGGATTTGACAGCTGATATTTTTATAGTACACTTTTTTTAATATAATAACAAGGAGCTTTTAATGGGGAAGGAGATTAACGGAAAAGCCTATGCTGATAAAATATATCTGGAAATACGGGAAAAAACACGCCGGCTGAAACAGAAGAAAGGGAAGGTTCCGCATCTATCGGTCATTGTTGCGGGTGATGATCCCGCATCAAAGATCTATGTGAACATCAAAGAGAAGAGGGCAAAAGAGAACGGAATGGACTTTTCTCTTTTCCGGTTTAAAAAAGATGCTTCAGAAAAGAGTATTATCGAAAAAATCAAAAAGATCAATAAAAATAAAAAGATAAATGGTTTGATCGTTCAGCTTCCTCTTCCCAAAAAATTTAATGAAAAGAAGATCGTCAATACGGTCTCTCTGGAAAAAGATGTGGACGGACTGCATCCGGCCAGTATTGGGGCACTGCTTCGAAATGAAGACTCTTTCATTTCATGCACGCCGGCCGGTATCATGGAGCTGATCAGGTCCGTAAAAAAGGACCTGTCAGGCATGAAAGCCGTAATTGTGGGAAGAAGTAATATTGTGGGAAAACCCGTCAGCATACTGCTTTTAAAAGAGCATTGCACCATCACAATTTGCCATTCCAGGACCAGAAACCTTAAAAACGAAATAAAGAACGCAGATATCCTGGTGGCAGCGATCGGCCGGCCTGAATTCATAAAAGGGAGCTGGATCAAAAAGGGAGCCATCGTAATAGATGTGGGTATTAACCGCGTGGAAGATAAAAGCAGGCCAAAAGGATACAGGATCCTGGGTGATGTGGAGTATAAAAAAGCAAAGAAAAACGCTTCCCATATTACACCCGTACCCGGGGGAGTGGGCCCAATGACAGTTGCCATGCTTTTAAAGAACACCTTAAAAGCTTTTAACCAACAGCAATAGGTATATCCTGTTTGAAAAAAAGATCGATCCTTATCATTCTTTTACTGCTAACGGCATGTTCTACTCAGAAAAAGAACCTGGTATCCTTAAGAAAAGATCTTCCACGGACACAGACTGTCTATATCCCTGTATCGCTGGAAAAGAGAGCCTTCTATTATAAACTACAGGGAAAATATTCAGCCAGTTATAACCTTTTTAAAGAATTAATCTTAAATAATATTAACTATCCGGGTAACACCCTATACCTTGAGATTCTCCGGTATCTTGCAGAACAAACGGATAACAAAAAAGATCTCAGTCAGTATGCAGCACATATAGATTCTCAAGTTACAAACCGGATCTTCTCCGATAGTATAAAATACTGTCTGATGTATCATTACCTCTCTTCTGCACCGGAAAAATCACAAAAGATCCGAGCTGACCTGGGATTCATAAATGATTTTTATATGATCGGGCCTTTTAAAAATGAGAACCGGGAAGGAATGCAGATCATATATCCTCCGGAGATCGAGATCACCCTTAACAGAAAATACATCCAATCTGTTTATCACCCGGTCAAATGGAAGCATATCCAAACAGAACAGCCGGACGGGATCAACCTGACTGATTATTTTACTCCCGATGAAAATGGTGTTGTTTATCTTCTTTCCTATATCCATGCAACCAATTCCCAAAGGGTGGAAATGATATATGGAAGTGATGATGGCATAAAAATATGGCTGAATGACCAATTGATCATAAATGAAGACATTTATCGTCAAGCATATATTGAGCAAAACCGCCGGAGTATCCTTCTGAAGAAAGGTATCAACAAGATCCTTATAAAATCCTCTCAGGAATCAGGTGCCTGGAAGTTGTATTTCAGGATCTACCCGGTCCAATACAGAGTGATCAATTCTCCCAATTCCATAAAAAATTTTACGGAAAATACAGAGTTAATTCCTGAAATAGAACCCGATACTCTTGTTGAAACATTGACCAACAACTTTTTAAAAGGATTATATTACCAAATTACAGGGAATTTTCCTGATACAGACAGGCTGAACGAGAAACATTTTGAATTATACCTGAGGGAGAATCCGGCTGATCCCGTAGCCCATCTGTATTATGCTAAAGCAGTAAAAGAGAAGACGATCGCAAAAGATCACTATGAAGAATGCTTACAGATACTTCCCTCTGCAGTAGAAGCAATATCAGACATAGCCTGGTATTATTATGATCTAAAACAGTATGATAAAGCTTTGGAATATCTTGACAGGATACCGGAAGATTTTACCGGAGCTTTTTATCTAAAAGCACTGATATTTTTTAATAACAACTTATACCCGCAATCATTACAGTCTTTTAAAAAATGCGAAATAAAGAATATCGATCTATTTCAAACTTATTATTGGATGGGAGAGATATACTGGGACAACAAAGAGTATAAAAAAGCTTATGAGTACTACCTGCTGTCCTTTTACGAAGCCCCGCACCGTTTCAATCTTTTTTACGGGAATGACCTGATAAATTACCTGGTAGCACTGGACAGACAGGATGAGATACTCTCCCTGATCGAACATTCAAGAAAAATCAAAAGAGATGACCCCGGATTGCTTAATGGTTTCAGTATCTTTTATCTGAACAGAGGCGATCTTAAAAAAGCAGAAGAATTGATCAACGACTCCTTAAAACTGGATAACTATGATCCTCTATCTTTAATGACAGCATCAGATATAATGATCGCCCTGCAACAGACCAACAGAGCGATATCTTATCTGCAACGGATCCTTGAAAATGACATCCATAACAAAGCAATTAAAAGAAGGCTTCAGATACTCCAGAAAAAAACAACCGATATGAATACTATCGTCATGCCGGATATTAATAAGATCATTAAAAGATCTTTTACGGGAGCTCCAAAAAAATACCGGAAAAAATATAAAAAAAGCTCAGGCCTCATATGCTATGACGGTGAAATAATTCAGGTATCACAGTCGGGGACCACAGAGAAGCTGATCACCAGGATCTATTATATTGTTAATGATAGTGGGATAAAAAACTTTAAAAATGAAGTGATCGACTACAGCCCTGATCACGAGAACATTGAGATCAAGACAGCAAAAACAGTATACAGGGACGGAAAAGAATATAATGCTCATAATATCCAGGAATACTCTCTGATAAACGAAGAAGAGAACCTCTATTATAAATATAACAGAAAAGTGATCTCATTTCCAAAGCTGAAAAAGGACAGCATCCTTGTCCTTCAATACAGCGTCTGGTCCAAAAATGAGACGATCTTTAAAAAGACCTATTTCGGTGAAATGACCATTAATGCCCATTTCTATCCGGTTCTCCAAAAAGATTATGCTGTTATTGTTCCGAAAGGAACGAATATAATGAAACTGTACTACCGTTATGATCCGCCTTCATCCGGACAAAATTTTAATATTAAAACCTATCAGGATCGTAAAATATATAAATGGCAATTCACAGATCTCCCTCCCCTGCAGAATGAAGACCCGATGCCGCCGATCGAAACAATTGCTCCGACCCTGTCCGTTTCAACCTTTAAAACATGGGATCAGGTCGGAGAATGGATCTGGAAATTATCACAGGAAGGCGTTCGGCTAAACGCTGAAATGAAAAAATTTATTTCAGGAGTGAAGTCAGGATCGGAGGATAAAAAAGAAGAGATCATAAAGACCATATACAAATTCGTTCGAGACGAGATCAGATATGTGGGGATAGAATATGGTATCGGAGGCATTAAACCCAGAAATACGATAGCTACATGGACAAGTAAGTACGGGGACTGCAAAGATAAAGCGCTGCTTCTGCATACATTATTAAAGGAATTTAATATTGAATCTTATTTTGCACTTGTCAGGACCAGAGGTAAAGGAAAAAGCGAATTCCAATTACCCTTACTGGGCGTCTTTGATCATGCTGTTTGTGTAGTACCCATAAAGAATACATATTTATTTCTGGATGGGACAGCATCTTATTTTGATCTTAATGAATTTCCCTCTTTTGACAGGGAGAACAGGATCTTTCTTATTAAACAGACCGGCTCAACATTTATTGATCCCCCTGCATATAAAAAAGATGAAAATCTGCATATGACCATTATAACAAACCTGATCCGCTCTGATAACTCTATGGAGAGTACGGTCCTGAATTTCAGATCCGGACAATTCATGCCATCCCTCAGATATTTTTCCACGGATAAGGAAAACCATATAAAGGAGATAGAATCATATTGGAATTCGATCTTGCCCGGTTCGAAGCTGACCCGGCTGAACTATCATTTAGAAATGAACATGTTTCAATACAAGATGGAAGTAAATTCCTTCCTGACAGGCTCTAAAAATCGATATAAATTCACACCTGTATTAAACCGCATTCAACTATACCGGTATTATTGTAACAGTACTAAACGTAAATATGATATAGTCATGGAACACCCTTTTTCCATGAATGCTACCTATATTTATAAACTGGAGGAGGACCCGGGACAGATCGTTTTTCCCAAAAACAAGCTGATCAATAATCCGATCCTGATGTATTCCATAAAATATTTAAAGAATAAAAACACGATCACCGTAAAAAGGATCTTTCAGCTGAAAAAAGAGAGGATTAAAGCCAAAGAGTACCCTGCATTTAAAAAGGCCTGCAGCGAAATAGATAAATGCGAAAACAACAGCATTGAATTAATTAAAGAATAAGGTGCCAGGTCTTAAGGGCTTGTTGCCCAAAGCATAAAAATGTAGCAAGCCCCTTTAGGGGCGCCTTTTTTTATATTAAAGCGGGGCTAAAGCCCCTTGTTACATATAAAATTATATAAAATGTTATTTGGGCAACAGACCCTTAAGACCTGGTACCTATATTTTGCGGATTATTTTTTTTAAGGAAGTACTTTCGTATTTTTTATGCCGTAGATCCCGGCAAGGTCATCCACATCTTCAGGAAGATAATCCATAGGATTTACAGGATAATCCTTGATCCTGATCTCAAAATGGAGATGATAACCGGTAGCACGACCGGTCTTACCCACCAGGCCGATCACCTGGCCCTGCTCCACTTTATCCCCTGTTTGCACCAGCACCTTCTTTAAATGTGCATAGCGGGTTTCAAAATCATTGTCATGCACGATAATAATGACATAACCGTATTTCTTCTGCCTTCCGGAAAATTTTACTTCACCGTCACGGGATGAAAAGATCTTTGTACCGACTGGAGCCGCTATGTCGATCCCTTTATGGAATTTCTTCCGCCATCCCCACTGCCTCAATCCGAATCCGGATGTTATACGCCCGATCAACGGCCACATGAGGTCCCCCTTCTTTATGGAGACCATGATGAGATCAGCTTCTCTCTTTAAATATCCTTCAGACAACGGAATAAATAAATAGGCTTTGTATGTCAGCATGGATTTATTTCTGATCCTGTTGATCCTGGCAAGCATTGTGACCGAACTCCCGCTTCTTTTTGCGATCATGGAAAGGGAATCACCTCTCCTGATACTGTACCAGTATCCGTACTCCTCCCTGTATTTATCAATGATCATCCCATTCTTCAGTTTATATACTTTTTTCAGGCTAACGACTTCCGATGAGGATGACCTGCTCCTGTTCCGCAGTTTATGGAGTGATGCCGGTACATTAAGGACCTGAATATTGGTAATAAAACAGCTGTTCAGTACAAGAAGAATCAAAAGAATATTTATAGGGAAAAATCGTTTCATATTATAATTATTGGCTGATTTTCATTTTATCTTTAATCAAAATAACTTTATTAGATCAAAGAAAAATAACATAATACCGTTAATTCCAATGTCAAGGAAAAAGGTGTCGGCAGGGAATGGGTTTTGAGATTATATATGATTTGGGGTCAGACCTTGAAATGTTTAAACTCGGGGGTCAAACCTTGAAATGTGAAAATTGAGAAGCAATTTTCACATTTCAAGGTTTGACCCCAAATCCGATTTATATTCAAGGTCTGACCCCCGAGGTTAACCAATTTCAAAACCCATTCCCTGCCGACACCTTTTTCCTTGATTTTTAAAAATAAAGAATTATGTTATGCTCAATTTTAAAGCAAACTGGAGCAGATAGTATGGAAAAAATATTAAAGGGAAAGTGCTGGAAATTCGGAGATAATATCAGTACGGACCTGATAGCACCGGGCCGATACTTTCATTTAAGAAGCAACCTTGAAGAGCTGGCAAAGCACACCCTCGAAGATGCAGATCCTGATTTTGTTAAAAAGATGAAAAAAGGGGATATTGTAGTGGGTGGAAAAAATTTCGGATTAGGTTCATCCAGAGAACATGCTCCTGTTATAATAAAATTATCCGGTATCAATGCGGTTCTGGCAAGATCATTTGCCAGGATCTTTTTTAGAAATGCCATCAATGTCGGATTACCCGTTATAATATGCGATACGGACAGGATCAAGGACCAGGATGAATTGGAAATAAACTTGAAAGAAGGCAAGATCAAAGATATTACCCTGAATTTTGAACTTGACTTCCCGCCTTTGCCGGAGATCATGCAGAATATCCTGCAGAAGGACGGCCTGGTCAATTATATAAAAGAATATGGCGAGCTGAAGGTTTAACCGGTTAAAACAAAGGAGGAGACAATTGAAGATCACGGAACCCAAAGAAGGGAGCAGAATTACAATTGCGAATGACCGTCTGATTATTCCCGATAAAGTGCAGATACCTTATATTGAAGGGGATGGTATTGGAGCTGATATCACAAAAGCTACTATTCCTGTGGTTGATGCGGCTGTAAAAAAGGCATATAACAATAAAAGGGGGATCATCTGGTTTGAACTTTTTGCCGGGGAGAAGGCTAAAGGATTATATGACAATGTCATGCCTGACGAAACATTAAAGATGATCGACAAGTATAAAGTCATCCTGAAAGGTCCCCTGACAACTCCTGTGGGAGGCGGGATCAGAAGCTTAAATGTTTTCCTCCGCCAGCATTTTGATCTCTACGCCTGTGTACGGCCGGTCAAGTATTACACAGGCGTTCCCAGCCCTGTCCTTCATCCCGAGCGTATGGACGTAGTGATCTTTCGTGAAAACACAGAGGATGTCTATGCCGGTATAGAATGGCAAAAGGATACCCCTGAAGCTAAAGAAGTGATACAATTTCTAAAAGAAAAATTCAGTATCACTTTAAGAAATGACTCCGGCATTGGAATAAAACCCATCAGTGAAACAGCAACAAAAAGGCTGGTCAAAATGGCGATCGAGTATGCCATAAAGAACAAGAGGAAAAAAATAACACTTGTCCATAAAGGAAATATAATGAAATTCACGGAAGGAGCGTTCAAAAACTGGGGATACGAAGTAGCGGAGAATGAATTTCCGGATATGTGTATAACAGAAAAAGAGTTGTATGACCGGTATAACGGGAAAGTCCCCCGGGGAAAGATCGTTATCAATGACCGGATCGCTGACAGTATGTTCCAGCAGATCCTGACAAGGGCAAATGA
>JAHITG010000254.1 GCA_018817865.1 Spirochaetota bacterium | reverse complement strand
TTCTGCAAAAAATAATATCATATTCATCAGACAGATCATCGAAAATAACATTCATTTTACGATAATTTACTCTCTGTCTGATCGCGTTGTTAATTTCATAACTGCCATCTTTTCCATTAACCGGAATAAAGTATTTATCAAAGAATTCTTTAAAAAGATAATCATCATATCTGTTAAAATACCTCAGCAGATTAGGATCATAAACTCCATCCCTGGCAAAATCAATATTCTTCTGAACCATTTCATTAGCTTCGATGGATATCATTAAGCCGGGATACATATCTTTCATATCCTCCAGTATCATAGCGATAGAATACGGCTCCTGACCTAAAGCAATACCGATACACAGGATCTTGATAAGACATCGATTCTCTTTTTGACAAGTGTGATAAAGCTCAGGAAGAACATGATCCCTGAAATAAACAAACTGATCGGAATACCTGAAAAAGTCACTTTCCCTGTTGATGATAATATAAAAAAGGTCATCAAGTTCACTATCAATATGCTGGTTAATGATCATCTTTTCAAAGAATTCCCGAAAAGAGCTTATATTCTGATCTTTTAACTTCTCTTTGATCTTTGATTTTAAAAATGCCATATTATAATTAGTCAAATTCTGACCGGTTTTATTTTCGAAAAAGACTTTAAACCTTTCTGCAAAAAATTCTTCTATATCAGCTTTCAATTGTTCATCCATATATTTTCAGTTAAGAATTATAATTACTGCTCTTATACTTTAAATTTTTCCGATAATTCTTTAAGGTTGTCAGAAACTTCTATAAAACGTTCAATAGCTATTTTTGAGTTTTTTATCCCTCGAACGGTTTCATTAGCAGAAATATCTACTTTCTTAATAACATTACTGAACATTGCAGAGGCTTTTGCCTGTTGATCTGTTGAAAGAGATACTTCTTTCATAAGATTGGAAGTTTCATCAAATACATTTACTATGTTTTTGATCAAATCACCGGTTTTATTGATCTCCTCCATAATACCCCTGACTTCCTGGGCATTGGAATTCATCATGTTGACTCCATCGGAAATATCTTTCTGAATATTGGTTAAAACATCACCTATCTGCTGGGAAGAACTGATGGAATTATCTGCCAGTCTTCTCATCTCTTCGGCAACAACTTTGAATCTTTTGCCCCCCTCCCCTACACTGCTGGCTTCAATAGCGGCATTCAAGGCTAACAGGTCGATCTTTTCACTGATCTTATTAATGATCTTCAGGATCTCATGGATCTGCTCTGCAGAATCTTTCAGCTTCTCAAGATTGGTAGCTGTATTATCTACTACATCATTGGTCATTCTAACCTTCTCAATAGTCTTACCCAGGTATTCATACCCTTCTTTTACTGAACCCTGGTTACTTTCCGCTGTTTGATAAACTTTTTTTGCATTCTCAGCTACCTGAATGATAGAGGCGGTCAATTCGGTAACGGTAGTGGAGGCTTCAGATGCCAGTTTTATCTCTTCATTGGCTTTTAAAATTATCTCTTCATTGGTGGAAGCGATCTCTGAAGATGAAGAAGTGATCTCACTTACTGTTGATTTCAGCTGGTTAATCAGGGTTTTAAGGTTTCCGACCATTTTATTGATCCCCTTGCCTAATTCAACGATAATATCATCATCCGTATTCTGAGATTCTACTTTTACATTCAGGTTCCCTTCAGAGATCAGATTGACCTTTGTTAATATATTATTTACTGAACTCTGCAGGATCTTTCTCTTTTCCTCTTCCTTTTTCTTTAAGTTTTCCACTTCAGTGATCTTTTGACTGATCTCTAATGATGTTCTGTTGATAAGTTCTCCCAGTTTACCTAAAAGTTCATTTTCAGACTTCTCCGGTGCTTTTATTTTATAATTACCTTTGGATATTTCGTTCAAAGCTGCAAAATTTTCACTCAATCCCAATGCAAGCTCCATGGAATTTTTATTGTTCTCTTCGATCTTTTCTTCAAAAGCCGTTAATATGTCATTGATCAGTTTCTTCAATTCCTGTATTCCGGCATTATCAAAGGTTGATTCCACCCTGGATGATGTCTCACCTTTTTGAACTTTTTTTAATATGGAAGCAAACTCTGTTATCCCCAGGTTCAATTCTTTGATCAATCCACCGGTATTGGCGATAGTATCATTTACCAGTCTGGCAAGATCCTTTAATAGATCTATTTTACAGTTCAATGTGTCCTTCGACACTTTAACACTGTAATCTCCTTTCATAAATTGGTGAACAGCATTATGTATGTCAGCTACCGCCAGTGCCATCTCCATGGAAGTCTCTTCCGCTGAGGTATATTCAGCAGAAGATGAGCTGCTTTTTTTGGGTGTTTTTTTATTTCCAGTCCCCAGGTCCAGTTCATCATCAGGATCACTATCCAGATCAATATCGACTTTGTTATTATCCACCATGATAAGCCTCCTTAATCTATTAAGTATTTCGTCTTTAGCCTCATGTTAATAAGTTGTATATAAAATAAAAAATAACGATTAAAACTGAATTTTTACTCGTCTACTACTCTCTCCTTCATCGATAATTTCAAGAATAGTCTTCCCCATACGTTCACACCATGCTCTGATATCTTTTTCAAAAGTCGGACAATCACCCGTAACTTCACATAGATCTCCGGCAGGAATCTCGATCGCTTTGGTTGCCAGTTTCAGAACAGGCTGGGGACAGTTTAACCCCTTCGCTTCAATAACATGAGTTGCCATAAATAACCTCCTTTTATGCCTTTTGTAATAAACTATTTTTAACCAGCTTCGTTACTTCATTTATAGAATCACTATAATTTTGTGACAGCTCTTCTGAGAATGAATCAGTATTACGGACTTTAACCAGTAAAAAATTTATTTCATCTGGTATATCTAGCTTTAATGTCCTATAGAACTTCAAAATGGTCAATAATCCTGTATTATGTGAAAAATTGACACTATTGTCCATCTCGCTCAATTTGTAAGTATAATCAATAACAGTCCCGTCTTCAATATCTATATCATTTATCGTATCTATCAATATGATCTTTTTATATCCTTCAAAAAGATCGATCAGGGAAAATCCTGCTTCTGATGTCTTTATCAAGGGTATATTTGAGATCTCTTTTTTTAAATTATCAATGATATTGAATGCAAGGCCATCATCCGCACGGATATCATTACCTATTCCTGCGATCAATATACTTTTATTAATTTCAAAGTCCAATAGTTTAATCCCTCTGTATTTTTTCAACTAATTTTTTATTATGATCAAATATATCTATGATCATGGGCATTTCACCGGGAAAAGAGTGTGTAGCACAGGCTAAACAGGGATCGTAGGCCCGGAAAGCCATTTCCACCTGATTCAAGATCCCGTCTGAAACCTGGCCGTCTTTAATAAGATGCTGAGCAGCCTTCCTGATAGACATATCGATAGCGGCAGCATTATTTACCGTAGCAACGATCAGGTTGACTTTGGTCAGTATTCCCTTTTCATCAGTCTTATAATGATGGATCAATGTTCCCCTGGGGGCTTCAACAATGCCGATTCCTTCGGATGGTTTATTTTCAGGGATCTGGCGGATATTTTGATCGGTAATGGAATCATCATTGATCAATTGTTTAACATTCTCCGAGGCATACAGAACTTCAATGAGCCTTGCCCAGTGATAGGCAAGTGTGCTGTGAACCGGCTTCTGGCCTAGTGTCTCAAACATTTTTTTATAATGCTCATCTGCAAGGGGGGTCGCCATCCCTTCCGAGGCATTAAGACGGGCCAAGGGTGCAACCCTGTATATTCCATTGTCATCCCCCTCGACAAGTCCCTTCCATCCTTTTGATTTCAGATAGGGGTATTTTATAAAAGAATGCTCTTCCACACCCTCATTAATGAAATCAAGATATTTATCAGATGTAAATTTAGTAATCTCCTTTCCTTCAGAGGAGACTACCCTCACTTTACCATCATAGAAATTCACTTTATTATTTTTATCCACCATACCCATATAATGTGTCTTAATTGTGTATGCATCACTCAATATCAAATTTGTGTAGGCTTCGTTCTTCAAAACAACAGCATCAAAGGTG
>JAHITG010000024.1 GCA_018817865.1 Spirochaetota bacterium | reverse complement strand
CCCATTAGCCAATAAGTGCATTTCGTGTCTTTTTCTATTCTCATATAACAAAACTTGAACTTCTTTCGTGTTTATTTTTCTAAAGGCGCCGACTTTAAATTCGTTGCTGTTCTTAGTTTCCAAGTAAATTCCAGCTTTAACAAAGTATATATTTGGATGTTCTTTCTCATCAAACGAGTCAAAAAAGTCATCGTAATCAAACATATATTCAATAAAGCCATCTCTTGCGTTTCTGGCATTGGAACACTTCTCATCTAAATAAACTTGTCGTGGGTCAAGATTTTCAAAGATAACATCATCAAAGTCAATTACTTTGCTTTTCTTGACATTGCCTTGTTCATCTATTTGATGATCGGTTCTGAAAGTCTTTTTATAATAACGCCTGCCAAAAGCATTGCCATACTTGGCTAAATTAAATATAAACGCTTTTAACTCTATCAAAAGCCTATTTATATCCCAGTTATTTTCATAGACTGATTTGACAAATTCTTTTATTGCTTCGTATTTCTTTAAATAACTTCTTAGTGCCGCTTTAGGATTCTGGTCAATCATCAGTGCTAGTGCTGTCTGTATTTTCTCAAAAGCAAGTGGTCTTGAAATATCAGATTCTCTTCCATCATCATCGGTATTAGAAGAATTGCCTTTTGAAGTTAAAGAACTGGTATAAATGCTTTGATTATTACCATTTTGTCTTACTTTATGAGGAGTATACAAACGATCAGCCATATCCCATTTCTGCTCAATACCTAAAGAAGATCTATTAATAGACATCTGCTCAAATCTTTTTGATAAAAAGTTTCTTAACTTTATTTCTTCTTTATCTGGAGTCCATATCCTTTCTGATATGGGCTTCTCTGTTTTTTCATCTACTACTGTTTTATTCTTTACTTTTATTTCCATATATTATTTTAATCCTATTCTCTTTAATTTTTTCATTCTTTCTTTAAACCATTTTTCTTCTTTTGATTCTTCTTTTTTTACTTCTTTATTTGGATCAGAAGGTCTAATTACCCTTGAAACAAGTCCATAGCGAATTGAATCAGCTGAATGATCTTCTCCTTCTGTATCTAGATCCTCAACTTTTACTGCATCAAAGATCTGCTCAGGTATAGTTCTAATCGCATTAAAGCAAGTCTTAAAGAAAACAATTCCTGATTCATCTTTACCATATGGCCCTTTTTTTAACTTTAAAAAATCTCTCATTACTCCCCAACCATAATCTCTTTCATTGTCAGCTTTAAATAATGATATATTTCTATCAGTTAATCCTCCTCTTCTAACTAACATTTCTCCTGTTAATCCTGTAGCTGAGTCAGTTCCCCATAAAGAAGGATCAAATACGGCATAGTCTATCTTTTCTTCATTAGGAGTCATTTCTACTATTCTTCGTCCTAATTGCTCATAAGTCAATCCCTTTTCGTATAATTCTCTATAAACTATTACTTTACCGTGAAAATCTATGGCACACCAATAAATTGCTGACGGCTTTGAATATCCATAATCTCCGCAAATAAATCTCTTAAATTTTATATCTAATTTATATGGATTTATAATATGGCATTCAATATTCCATTCAGCAAAGAATTGTCCTTCAAAAATGTCCCAATCTCCATCTAGATATGCCTTTCTTAATACTTCAGGCAAAGCTCTTAATCTTTCTAGATAGGCAGGATCATTGTCCATTAATGCCTTATTGTCATAAACCTTAGCTGAGACAAAGCTATAATCCTCTGGCTTTTCATTAAATTCAAATTCACGATTTATAAATAACTTCTTGCACCAAGCGTGTCCTATTCCACCTGGATTTCCTCCTGCAAAAAACTTTGGCTTAACATCTTTAATTGTAGTTCTATTTGAAGTCCTTAAAATATTAAATACTTCTTTAGTATGTTGTGTAAGTTCATCAATGGCTATATCTTCATATTCTTGTCCTTGATAATTATAAACATCTTTTGGATGTTGTAAATGTCTGAATCTAATTATGCTTTTATTTGGTAAATATAATGTCTTATCTCCTTTTGAATAATACTTATTCATTAATTCTGGTTGCTCACGATAAAGCATATCAATATGATTAGCGATAAGCTCATCGTAGGTTCTTCTGACTAATAATCCTTTTGTGCCCGGATGTTCAAATCTTCTAATTAATAATATATTTCTCAAGGCGTGACTTTTTCCTCCGCCCTTTGAACCTCCATAAAAGACAACCGGATTATTTTCTACCGCCTTTCTAAACTCTTTCTGCTTCGGCTGGAGCGTTATTTTTACCTCTGTCATAATCTTGAATTTTAATTACAAGTGCCTCACCATCTTCTCCTGTTACTTCATTAATCTTCGGCAAAACAGTACCAGCTAATTTAACTAAAATAGCTTTATATAACTCATAGTCATCAGCCTTCATTTTAACAATGGGTTGATTTAAAATGTCTTCTATTTTCCCCAAAGCTAAAGTTCTAACTCTTGCGGCTAGCTTTCTATCATTTAAAGATTTGCCACCTGAGTTTCCTATTGCATTATGATTTCCAACATTTTGTCCTTTTATTCCTGCCATATATTTTGTGTTAACTTAAATAAACCCTCAAATTATTTCTTTTCAACTCTTATTCCTCTACTTGTAAGCTCATTAATTGCCTTACTTATTGTCTTTATCACTTTTTCTTTTTTACCCTTACTAGTTGTTATTTCTAAATCAATGTTGGCCATATCAATAATCTCATCTTCACTGTAAGTTTTCTTTTCAATTTTAAATATTAATTTCTTGGACATATT